>JALZKH010000121.1 GCA_030859345.1 Acidobacteriota bacterium
GATGACCGCGAAAGGTTTAACGAATCGGAAATGACGGTTTGGGTTGCGGGCGGGAAAACTCCGCCGAAACGCAATGTTGAAATGGAAAGCGTCGAACTTATTCCGAGTCAAAAAGATTTCAAAGCGGGCGATGTTGCCGAGATTTTGGTGCTTGCTCCGTTCACACCGGCGGAAGGCGTTTTGACCTTGCGGCGGGATGGAATTGTTGAAACGAGAAGATTTACGATCACGGATTCGTCCGTAACTTTGAAAATTCCTTTGAAGGAAGAATATCTGCCGAACATTCACGCTCAAGTTGATCTCGTCGGAAATGCTCCGAGGACGAATGACGACGGCGAAGTTAATGCAAAATTGGCGGAACGTCCCGCGTTTGCGAGCGGAAGTTTGAATCTGAGCATTTCGACGGAATCGCGGGAATTAAAGGTCGAAGCCGAACCTGTTGACAAAACTCTTGCACCGGGTGGAAACACGAATATTGAATTAACGATCAAAGATTATCGCGGCGAACCCGTTGCAAACACAGAAGTAGCAGTTATTGTTGTGGATGAAAGCGTGCTGGCTTTGTCAAATTATCAACTCGCAAATCCTTTGAACGCTTTTTATACAGATCGCGGCGAAGGAACAACCGATTATCATTTGCGAAAAGATGTGCTTTTGGGAAGTCCCGAAGATGTCAAAGCACCACCACCGCCTGAAGGAACAGGAATAGGAGATGGAACTGGAAGTGGAAGGGGTGTGGCGAGAACGATGAACTCTGAGATAATGGTGGAGGCAGATGCAATAAATGTGCAAGATAATTCTATAAGAGAACAAGATACTCCTTATAAACAAGAACAAATAAATCTCCGCCAAAATTTCGATGCACTTGCTGTTTTTGCTCCGAATGTGAAAACGGATTCAAGTGGAAAAGCGACTGTGCCGATCAAATTGCCCGATAATTTAACACGCTATCGAATTATGGCGGTTTCGGTTGACCGAGCAAAACGCTTCGGCAAAGGTGAATCTTCGATCACGGCGAAACAGCCTTTGATGGTGCGACCTTCCGCACCGCGATTTATGAACTTCGGCGACAAAATCGAATTGCCCGTCGTTGTTCAAAATCAAACCGATGCGGATATGCTCGTCAATGTCGGAGTTCGTGCGACCAACGCGACTTTGACCAACGGCGGCGGAGGCAAAGTTTTGATTAAGGCAAATGACCGAGCGGAAGTTCGTTTCCCCGTCAATGCCGATATGGCTGGAACGGCACGTTTTCAAGTTGCGGTAAATTCGGGCAAATTCTCGGACGCGGCGGAAATCGAACTGCCTGTTTGGACACCCGCGACAACCGAAGCGTTTGCGACTTACGGAACAACCGACGAAAACGGTGCAATCGTTCAACCGATCCAAGCACCGAACGATGTCTTTCCGCAATTCGGCGGTTTGGAAGTTACGACTTCTTCGACGCAGTTGCAGGAATTAACCGATGCGTTCATTTATTTATACAAATACAAATTCGCCTGCACCGAACAAATCTCATCGCGGATGCTTTCAATCGCCGCTTTGAAAGATGTTCTGCAAGCATTCAAAGCCGAAGAAATGCCGTCTGATGCGGAAATCAAGGCTCAATTTGCACGCGACATAAAAGTTCTGCAATCGCGTCAGAATGCAAACGGATATTTCGGTATGTGGCGAAAAGATAACGAGCGTTACAAATTCCCATTCGTTACGGCACACACGGCTCACGCTCTGATTTTATCGAAGCAAAAAGGCTTTGAAGTGCCTGAAGAAATGCTCAATAAAGTCAAACCGTATTTGAAAAATATCGAAAAACATTACCCGTCATATTATCCGCAAAGCGTGCGTTGGACAATTTCGGCTTATGCTTTATATGTGCGAAATGTGATGGGCGATAATGATGAAGCAAAAGCTAAAAAATTATTGGCGGAAGCAACGGTTGAAAAAATGCCGTTTGAAGCACTCGGATGGCTGATGCCCGTTTTGGTTGACGGCAAAAATTCCGCAACCGAAGTCGAAGCAATCAAACGCTTTTTGCTAAATCGCACGGCAGAAACCGCCGCCACCGCACAATTTAACACCGATTACGGCGACGGCGAATGGCTGATAATGTATTCCAACCGACGTGCCGATGGCGTTCTGCTCGAAGGATTTTTGAAAGCCGATAAAGACAACGACATAATTCCAAAACTCGTTCGCGGATTGCTCGACCATCGCACAAAAGGACGTTGGAGCAACACGCAGGAAAACGTCTTTATTTTGCTGGCGTTGGATAAATACTTTCAGGCTTATGAGAAAGTTACGCCGAATTTTGTCAATCAAGTCTGGCTCGGAAACGCTTACGCGGGCGAACAAAAATTTGTCGGACGCTCGATAGATTCAAAACAACTCGAAATCCCGATGAACTATTTATTAGACCAGGGCGGGACGGCTGATTTGATTTTCAACAAACAAGGTGCAGGACGTTTATATTATCGAATCGGAATGAAATACGCTCCGAAGAATCTGAACTTAAAACCCGCCGATTACGGTTTCACGGTTTTAAGAACTTACGAAGCCGTTGACAATGCCGAAGACGTTAAACAAGACGCAAACGGAAAATGGACGATCAAAGCAGGTGCGAGAGTTCGCGTGAAACTGACGATGGTTGCCCAAGCCAGACGTTATCACGTCGCACTTGTTGATCCATTGCCCGCGGGTTTGGAAATTCTAAATCCTGGATTAGCCGTAACGGAAGAAATTCCACCCGCAAAAGAAGGAAATGAAAACACTTCGGTTCTCGAATACGGCAGTCAAAGTTACGGACGCGGCTATTATTATTGGCGTTCACGCTGGTTTGAACACCAGAATTTCCGCGACGAGAGAGCCGAAGCATTCAGTTCGTTATTATGGGCGGGAGTTTATAATTACACTTATGTTGCGAGAGCGACAACGCCCGGCGAATTCGTCGTTCCGCCTGCCAAAGCCGAAGAGATGTATCATCCCGAAACCTTCGGTCGAACAGGAACGGATTTTGTGAAGGTTGAATAATACGTCTGGAGCGGCAGCGACCCCGCTCGCCGCTCCAGTCAGATACGCATTATTTACATTTCGAAAAAGGTTTAGCCAATTCCGCATCAATAAATGTTTCGCCGATTCTGCATATTTCAACTTTTTTAACAGTCGGAAACTGCATTGCGGTTTTTTTGACGGCATCAACAAAAATAAATGCTCCGAGTGTTCCGTAGTTTCTTTCTTTTGTCGATTGCGAAATTTTTATAACGGCTGTTCCTTTTTTTATTGTAACGCCTTCAAATTTTAATCCGAATGTCGAAGATGAGAATCCGTAATCCGCTTCGTATTTTTTAACTTCACCGAATAATGCTTCGAGAGTCGGACGCAGAGGAACTTTCGGATTAACGTATCGGTAAACGGGCGATAAGACAAAATTTCGATTCGGCACGATGTCATTAGCCCGCCATAGATAGATTTTTACTCTTTTTAAGTTTTCATTTTTTTCTGAATATCTTGTAAAGCTATTTTCGTTATAGATAACTTCGTTGTTTATGATCTTCGTTAAATCGTGAGTTTCTTTCTTGGACGGTTTGAGCTTTCGCTCTGGAATTATCACCATATCCGGTTTATCCGAACAATCCATATTTTCCCAATCATCGTAAAATCCGAGTGTGATCCGGTCGCCCGAAATATTGAGTAATTCAGCTTGTTTGCGAAAAAATATCTCGCCCCGCGTCGGATCAACCACCGAAAAATACGACGCACCGAGTCCGCCGTCGCTCATTCTCACCAAAAGCAAAAGTTTACCGTTGCTGAGTCTTTTTTCGGCAACTGCGTCAATCATAAAATAAGCCGAAAGTATTTTTCGTTTCCCGCCGAATCTAGCGTCGTAAATCCACAATGATTGACCTTCATTTTCATAACCGCCCGCCCCATCGCTTCCGGTATAAACAATTTCTCTGCCTGCATTAACTATCCACGCATTTTTTGTAGAATCGGAAATCAATTTCTCTTTGCAGTCAATGGTTATCCAAAGTTCGCCGTAGCGGGTAATTTCTGCGGGGTTTTTAATTTGAAATTTGGTTATTTTCGCATCGTTTGTTTGTCCATTTACATTTTTTAAAAATAAGCCGTCATTAATAAATAAAAGCGACATTACTAATAAACAAAAGATTACTTTTTGCATGAATAATATTCCTTTTTCTTCTATATCAAGCATTTTTAATCACCGCATTCCGAAAATAGAATGCTTTTTGGTTTATTGTTCGCAAATTCAAAAACTTCCGTAGAATTACCTCCGTAAGAATATTGACCGCCGATAATAATTTCAATTTTTCCGTCGCCGTTTAAGTCTGCAACGGAGATTATTTCGTATATGCTGACATAATTTTCTTCCTCAGGCAAGATCGGGTAAAAATCGCCGTTGATTAAAATATTCTGCGGTTTTCCATTAAACAAGACGATTAGAATAGAAAAAAGATATTTCATCAAAAACCTCTCAATTTATCGGACTTTTTTTTGTTATAAGAATTTTGTCCGTGTAAATTTTGATGAATTATTTTATAGTTTTTACTTTCTTGTTATTTGAAATTTTTCAATTATCATTTTGCAAATATTTTTGAAAAATCCTTAAAGCCTTTAAATTCAAGGGCGTTTCCCGACGGATCAAGAAAAAACATTGTCGCCTGTTCGCCGACTTCGCCTGCAAAACGTATTTTCGGTTCGATGATGAATTTCACACCTTTTGATTTCAACTTTTCGGCAAATTTCTTCCAATCTTCCATAGAAAGCAATATCCCGAAATGCGGAATCGGAACGGCATCGGCATCAACATCGTTTGTCGCTTTAACGCCGACATTTTCAGGCGAAAGATGCGTTACGATCTGATGACCGAACAGATTAAAATCTATCCAATGTGAAGAACTTCTGCCCTCTTCACATTCTAAAACTCCACCGTAAAATTCGCGTGCTTTCTCCAAGTCATCAACCGGAAAAGCTAAGTGAAATAAATTTTTCATGATTTTAATGTGGAAAAGTGTAAAGGTGAAATAGTTTGCTGATCCAAATCAGGCAACTTTTTCGCTATTTACCCTTTTCATTTTCCAGTTTCATAATCTGCCGAATTGCTCCTAAATGATAAGCCGTGTGTGCAATGATGGCGATGGCATCGCTGATATTGTCTTGATTCCAGACCTCAACTTTGGCAATGCAGCGGAGGACATTTTCGTAGGATTTTCGCATTCCTTGCCGCAAAATATTCCATTCATCTTTGTTGACCGTTTCGATCAACCAGCTTTGTTCCCAATTTACTTTTTCGGTTCTGCCACCGATGAATTCGCAAAGTCTGTCGAGATAAAATTTCGCGTGTTCGGCGTGAGCAACGATTGAAGTTTCGCCGATCTGCTTTGAAACATCTGCGGCGGAAAGTTCTTCCAAAGTCGAAAGCATACCGATTCTGTTGTCTAAATAAACGCTTCCCGCACCTTCGGGCGAGCCTTCAAATGTTTCGCGTAAAATAAACAGTATGTCCATTAAAAAGTCGTCTTTGTTTATTGAATTTTTATCTGTGTTCATCTTTTTATATACTGGAAAATATATTATGTCAGTTGAAAATATCGAAAAATTTATCTCCGAACTTGCAGGCAGTCTTCATAATGAAACTATTGTCAAAATGACCTTGGGTAATTATAAAGGTGCGGACGAACATCTGCAAAAGATTCTTGTGCGTTTGATAAAAACTAAAAAGGGCGTGCGTTTGTTTTTTCTTTATCGTTATGCCACACGCGACACGGTTAAAAATTATAGCTTTAATAAAGGTTTAAAAATCATACGCGAAGTTTTGGGAAAGGATTTTTATGCGGGACATCTTTTTACAACAGAAAATAATTTTCAGATAGACATCGGAAAAAAAGGTCGCTCACGGCTAAATGTTGCCAAACCAACATTTAAAACAAAACCCGAAATCAAACACGACCGAAAAAAACTGCGGCTGATAAATCCGAATTCGTTTTATCTGAAAGCACTCGGAATTTCGGCAGAATCGGGCGAAATTCGGGCGAAACAACAATACAAATGGAAACAGATAAATAAATTTGTTGAAAATTTGAGTAATCTTTTTGATAATTCGCTGCTCGAAAGTAAGAAGAAAATTAAAATTGTAGATATGGGTTCGGGAAAAGGTTATCTGACTTTTGCAACCTATGATTATTTTGCAAATGAACGCGGAATTGAAACGGAAGTCATTGGAATTGATACGAAAGAGCAATTGATCCGATTGTGCAACGGAATTGCAGAATCCTGTGATTTTACGGGCTTAAAATTTGTTCACGGGCTTATTGACGACTACGATTTGGAGAATACCGATATTTTAATCGCACTTCACGCCTGCAACACGGCGACCGATGATGCGATTTATAAAGGCATCAAAGCCGAAGCTGATATAATCGTCGTCGCACCTTGCTGTCATCAGGAAATCCGTCCGCAGTTGAAACCACCCAAAATGTTTCAAAACATCCTTAAACACGGCATAATGCTTGAACGCGAAGCCGAATCTTTAACCGACGGTTTGCGTTCGATTCTGCTGGAAAAAAGCGGTTACTCGACAAAACTTTTCGAGTTCATTTCCACCGAACACACGCCGAAAAATAATATGATCGTCGGCACGCGGACCGCTCAGAAAATTGATACGAAGAATTTGGAAAATCAAATTCAGGCAATCAAAGAATTTTACGGAATAAAAAACCAACATTTAGAAAACCTTCTAAATTCAAACAGATAATTATAGATATTAAAATTTGTGGTCTGATTTTTGCTTAAATTCAGTTTTGGGTTTTACTCTAAAACTTTTAGAATTTCGGCTATGTGCGATATTTTTTAGCTTAAACGTAAATATCTTATCTTCAAACCGCCGAAAAACTATCAGTTTTTGTAAATCAAAACCTGACGCTTTTTGTCACATTTCCTTAATTTTCTCCAATTTTTTGAAATCTATCAAAGGATAATGAAACTTTATTAAACATATGAAACTTGATCTTGAACCAAACATCGCATCAATACCCTTGGCTGAAAATATTGATATAAATGCCGTCGTTTCAGAAAACAATTCTCCCGAAATCTCGCAGATGCTGCGTGACGGCATCAAAGCCGCACAGGAAGGCGACAGAACTCAAGCCCGCCAGTTACTTATGCGTGTTACCGAAGCTGATTCCAACAGCGAAAATGCCTGGTTGTGGCTGGCTTCAATAAGCGAATACCCGGAAGAATTGCTCGTCTTCTTAAGCAATGTTTTGAATATCAATCCCGAAAATGAACGTGCAATCGAATGGGTTAAAGCGACCAAATCGCTGATGGCAAAAACATTTGTCCAAAATGGAATCAACGCCGCCAAAGAAGACCGAAAGGACTTTGCCCGACAATGCTTTTTTCAGGCAATCGTTCACCATAATGAAAACGAAATGGCTTGGCTTTGGCTGGCTTCGGTAACCGACTCGCCCGATGAAAAAGTTTCTCATCTGCAAAAGGTTCTGAATATCAATCCCGAGAATGAAAATGCAGTTTCCGCGATGGCAAATGCTAAAAAGCAAATCGCACAAGCTATTATTTTACAGGCAAAACAAGCTGTGGTTGAAGACAAACGAGATGAAGCACAAAACCTTCTGCAAACGGTTTTACAGGAATCTCCGAATTCGGAAGATGCTCTGTTAATAAAAGCCCATCTGTCGGATTCTTTTAATGAAAAAGTTTTTAATCTTGAAAAAGTTTTAGAAATAAATTCGGATAATGAAGCGGCGAAAGCAGGTTTAGATTTCTTAACAATTTTTGGAGAAGTTTCCAAACCGCAGGAAGAAATTAAAGAACAGTTTGAAACTGAAGAAGAATCTCAAGCGAATTTTAATGAAGAAGCGTTTGAAGATTCCGAAGAGCAAGTCGAACCTGCTGAAGAAATGCAGGTTACTCAGGAATTTTATGTCGAAGAACAGGAATTTCAACCTGAAAATAATGAAGAACAGGAATTTCAGCCCACCCAAGCTATTTACGATAACGGCGAACCCGAAGTGTTTTTTGCCGAAGAGCAAATAGAAGTTTTTGAAAATGCGGAAAGCGTAGAATATTCCGCTGAATATGAAAATCCCGAATCTGATTATTCCGCCGTATCGGAAGAATATTCTGAAACTCAAGAAATACAAGTTTCTGAAGAAATGGAGGATGGAGTTGATATGGAACAAAATTTTGAAGACGCGGAAGTTTCATACGCCGAGTTCGAGCAATCTGAAAATGAAAAATTTGAAGATACGGAGGATGCGGAAGTAGAATCTTTTCAGTCAGAATCAAATGAAAATGAATCAGAAAATTCTGAAGCATTCGAGGAATTCGAGCAAAATCCCGTTTATGAACAATCGTCGAAATTAATGTCCTACCCGTTTTGCAATGAGGCAAATGAACCGCAATCGTTTGTTTGTAAAGGTTGTAGTGCAATTCTCACCTTGTCAGACATCGAAATGGTTCTCGGACACGAAAAAGCCAACGAGGAAATTGTCGGACAATCTGTCGAAATGATGGAAACGCAAAGAGAGAATCGTGATTTTGATGCGGAAGAATTAAAATTTCTCGGCATCGGTTATCTGAATCTCAAAGATTTACGCAAAGGTTTTTCCTATCTTCAGGAAGCGGTCCAAGTAAATCAGGATGATGTCGTTTTAATTTCGCAGGTTGATGCTCTGGCAATTCGGATTGCGGAAATCGAACAACAGAATGAAAATAAAAGTTCCGAATCGAGATGTGTAAATATTCTTGTCGTGGATGACAGCCCGACGGTTCGCAAACTTATTTCCAGCAAGTTGGAAAAATGCGGACACGAAGTAATTTGTGCAGTTGATGGAATGGATGCACTTGAAAAAATCGAGGAATCAATTCCCGATTTGATTTTACTCGATATAACAATGCCGCGAATGGATGGTTATCAGGTCTGCAAGCAAATCCGCAGTAACGAAGCAACTCAAAACATTCCGATTGTAATGATCTCCGGCAACGACGGATTTTTTGACAAAGTTCGCGGTAAAATGGCTGGCACGACGAATTATATTACGAAACCGTTCGGACATGAAACTCTGATGAAAACGGTTAATGAATATATTCAGTAAAAATTCCGGTTTTGGTTAATTTGATCTTCGAAAAACCAAGAACCAAATTAACCAAACCCTCATTTTCACCCCTTCAAAATACTTCAGTTCGTGTTTTATCTAAGATGAAAGAATCTAATCAAGAAAATATTTTTGAATCCGAACTGCCCCCAATTTCGGATTTTCCTGATTTTTCGGATTCTTTATTTTCCGACGAAGAAAAACTTTCAGGCACGGGCGAAAAATTTATTGTATTTATCTTGAACGAAACTCAATATGCAATTGCCTCAAACTCTGTTTCCGAAGTTATACGCCAGCTTAATTTGACACCTTTGCATAATGTTCCCGAATGGTTTCTGGGAATTGCCAATCTACGCGGAGATATTGTTTCCGTCATTGATTTGCAAAAACTCTGGAATCAAGAAAGCTCCACGCCCTATACAGCTGCGACAAAACTTATAGTTTTGAAAAGGGGAAGATTTCCCTAAAAGTTTATAATGAAGGAACTCACATAATTTTAACCGTTTCGGACGACGGACGCGGAATCTCTAAAACTTCTCTAAAGGAAAAAGCAGTTTCTCTTGGATTAATCGCGGCGGAAGCAAGCGAAAAAATGACTGATGAAGAAACACTTTCGCTCGTTTTCCTACCCGGTTTAACAACTGCCGAAGAAATCAGTCAGGTTTCGGGACGCGGCGTTGGGATGAACATTGTCAGAACCAATATTCTGCGGCAGCAAGGAACTATTTCAATTGATTCGACTCCGCAAAAAGGCACGACATTTACAATCCGTATGCCGATGGCACTTGCCGTCACCCGTTCATTGCTTGTCAAAGCCGGCGGTCAAAAATATGCCTTCCCGCTGAAACTCGTCAAACACATAAGCGAAATCTCACCTGCCGATCTCGAAAAAGCTCAAAGCGAAAAAGCGATCAGATTAGGCGATATAACTTATGCGGTTTCTCACTTAAACGAACTGCTGGGATTGCCTTCTACAAACAATTTCTACGAAAATAATTTTCCGCTCCTGATACTCGATACGATTAAAAAGCCCTGTGCATTAATTGTTGATAAAATCATCAAACCCGAAGAAATCGTCATCAAACCGCTCGGCAAACCGCTCGAAGATTTGCCCGATCTGCTCGGAGCGACGATTTTAGGCGACGGCAGCGTTGTCCCGGTTTTGGATTTAGCATATTTGATTGATGAGCAAAAACCCAAATCAAAACACATAAAATCATACAAACCGGAACAGCAAAAAACTCAGTTAAACATTCTGATCGTTGATGACAGCCCAAGTGTCCGCCATATAAATTCAAGATTGGCAACAAATAACGGCTGGAATTCGATTATTGCCAAAGACGGTTTAGAGGCTCTTGAATTTTTGCAAACTTCTAACAACCTTCCCGATATAATCTTAACCGACGTGGAAATGCCTCAGATGGACGGCTATGAATTGCTCGCTTCACTAAAACGCAGTAAAACTTTGCGGGAAATCCCGGTCGTGATGATAACCTCGCGTGCCGGTGAAAAACATCGACAAAAGGCTTTCGATCTGGGAGTTTCGGAATATCTGACAAAGCCTTATGAAGATTTGAAGTTGATCGGGATTATTCAAAGACTGTCCAATAACATTTTTTAAGGGATAAAATCATATACAATTATTCCAGTTACTTTTACTGGTTGATTCAAGCATTTTCTCTTTCATAATTATTTAGTTCATTATTTTTTCGGAGGCTTACTTGGACGAATTTCCACCTTGCTCGGCAGGCTTCTTGATTCTTGTTTTAATAAATCCAAAACCGTTTGAGCAATGTCTTCCGGTTGCAGTTGCCACGATTTTTCGTCGGACGGTTCATCATCGCCGAAATGAGTATTGACCGAACCGGGGCAAATATAACTTACTTTTATGTCATCTTGGCGGACTTCCTGCATTAAACTTTCCGAAAAACCGTTCAAGCCGAATTTTGAAGCGTTGTAAGCCGCCATTTTCGGATGAGCATTTTGTCCGGCGAGCGATGAAATGTTGATAATGTAACCGCCGCCGTGTTTTTTAATCATCGGAATCGCATAATGACAGGCATAAAAAACACCGAAAAGATTTGTTTCCAGAGTTTGTCTGAATTTGTCCGGCGGCATCTCTTCAATCGTTTCTCCGATAAATCCGACACCCGCATTATTTATCAATATATCAACTCCGCCGAAAATCCTTTCGCATTCGTCAAACATCATTTTAACTTGCGTTTCGCTTCTGACATCGCAGATTTCGCCGTCAACTTTTCCAAGTTCGGAAAGATGTTCCAAAGTGCGTTTGATTTCAACTTTATCTCTGGCACAAATAAAAACTTTTGCACCGTTTTTAAGTAATGTTTCCGCAATCGCCTTCCCGATTCCCTTTGTTCCGCCTGTAATTACGGCAACTTTATCTTCTATATTCATAAATAAACCAACTAATATCAATTTTTAATTATCAGCTTCCAGAGCTGGAGATTTCTTCTCGTCCAATTCTTTTCAAAGAATGATTATACTTTCATTGTCTTTTTGAATAACCCGGAATGCAATTGTAACGTCTTTTCTCTTACCAAATTCGAGTTCGTTATAAGCTATCAGGTCGCCCTCTTACTTGTGAACTGATAAGCAAAAACTTCCTAAAAATAACAAATAAAACCGCAACAAACTTCCTCATAACTCCTCCATTATTTTAAGTTTATTCCGTTTTACTTTCCAGATTTAAAATCTCTTAATTTTTCATCTTCTTTATAGGTTATTTTCGGAGATTCTTCTTTTGAAAGCCGTTTCCAAATAATCGTTATGCCGCCATCGTCAGCTTTTCTTATCACTCTGAAAATATATATCGAATCATTTCTTTTATCGTAATCAATTGAAACAAATTTACGTTCTTCGTCGCTTGCTTTACTGATATTCCTCTCCCAAAGTCGGGATTTCCATTCATCTTTATAATCATAGGCAATCACACGCAGAGCATAGGTTGTGTTTTCCTCCATTTTAAGTTTATTCGTATAAACAAATCCATTTTGCTCTACTCCAGCAGACAGTTTTTGATACTGTCGGTTGATTGCCTGAAGTTCAGTTTCGGGTTTGAAATTTGTTAAAAAATTTAATTCTGCACTTTCTAACGAAATTGAATCTATCATTTTGTTTCCAAATGAAACTAAAATTCCCTGCGACAACAAACCGTCGGTTATTAAATAATTCTCTTTGAAACTTAAATCGTGAAGTGTTCGATCAGAATAATCCTTAGATCTAAAGGAATATGTCCAAACACCGGGAATAAAATTTTCACAATCCCCATCTACACGAATTATATTTTCCGTTTCACATCCAAAGTTCGGCAACAGGCGAAAAATTCCGGTATTTGATTGTTTGAGAAAACTTTTATAGATAGCTTCATCTTCTTTGCTCGCTTTTTTTATACTCTTAATTCTTTTGAGTTCTTTACCGGATAATCGCTTATTCTCGGATATTGGAAGGTTACGTTCACGGCTATTGAGTATCCTCATTTGCTCTCTCCGTATATCTAAATTCTCTTTTCGCTTTTCCTCGTCAGTTTGTGGTCTAACTCTTCCGGGAAGTGGTCGTGGAGCAGTAGGATCAAGTATTTGGCTGAATACATTTGGAATGGCTATTAAGATGCAAAGTATTATCAAAAGTATTTTCATTTATCTAATTCCTCTTTAATTTTGGGGCTTTTTCATCAGAAAGTTTTTTCCAAAGTATGGTAACGCTTCCATCCGGGTGTTCTCTAATAATTCTAAAAGCGACGATCACGTCCCGCCTTTTATCAAAATTCAGTTCGTTATAAGTTATGCCGCGAACTGCCCGATAAGATTTTCCCTGATATGCAATCGAACGCAAGGCGTAAGTAGTGTCTTCTTTGGCATATAACGCCCGCCTGTAAATAAATCCATTATACAAAACGCCTCTGCTCAAAGTCTGGTCAACCTTTTTTGCCTGATTAAATTCCGTCGAAGGTTTAAATTGCAATAAAGTATTCAGACCGCGAGTATTAAGATTCACATTTTCCAGAGGAACATCACCGATATCAACAAAAATGCCGTGAAGATGAACTCCCGTCGCCTGAAAGCTATTATCGGTAAAAGTCAGATCGGCAAGACGCGGAAGGCGATAACTGTTCGTTCTGAATGAATATGAAGAACCTGCTCCGGGGAATTTATATTTCAGACAATCTGCCGAAGCGACAATTATTTTTGTGTTTTCCGAGCATCCCGCATCATTGATTAACTTGATTAAACCTGTGTTCGATTGTTTCAAAAAACCTGCATATTCCTGTAAATCTTCTTTGTTCGGAGCGATTAATTTCAATTCTTCCGAGGTAGGTTTTCTGTAAAGTTGTTGTAAAATATTTTGATAAGTATCCCGAATTCTTACAGAATCTCTCAAAACGCCCAGCTTGTTTCCTCTCATTTGCTCAACTTTCCGATTCTGATTTAAAACCTTTTCAAACAGAGTTTCAGAATCAAAATTCGGTTTTGATATAGCCTGTTCTTTTGCATTTACGCAAATAAAACTCGACAAAAAAATAATGAGAATGGACAACGAACTTTTCACCGACAACCTCCTATAATTTTTTTCTTAACACTTCATTGACAACTTTCGGATTAGCTTTCCCCTGCGAGGCTTTCATTACTTGCCCGACAAAAAAGCCCAATAAATTCTGATTCCCGCCGCGAAATGCCTCAACTTGTGCGGTATTTTCACCAATTACGGCATCAACGAATTTCTCGATTTCCCCAACATCGGAGATTTGTTCAAATCCTTTTTCTTTGACAACTTCCGATGCGGTTTTGCCTGAATTAAACATTTCGACCAAAATATCTTTCGCCTGCTTTCCGCTGATCTTGCCGCTGTCTATGAACTTTATCAGTTTCGCCAGATTTTTCGGTGAGATGGGTGAATCATTTGCCGTGTTGCCCGCATTATTTAGTTCACGCATCAATTCGACCAGAATCCAGTTTGCCGAAGCCTTCGGATTTCCCGATTCTTTTGCCGTAATTTCATAAAATTCCGCCAAATCTTTTTCAGCGACGAGCTGCGAAGCATCGTTAAAATTCAGTTCGTAATCGCTTTGAAATCTGTCGAACATTGCCGAAGGAAGTTCGGGCATTTTATTTTTTGCATTGTTTATAAATTCCGCCGAAACTTTCAAGGACTGCAAATCGGGTTCGGGAAAATAGCGGTAATCGTGTGCGTTTTCCTTCAAACGCATCACGCGGGTTTTGTCGTTTTTCTCGTCCCAAAGCCGTGTTTCCTGATTCACACCTTCGCCCGATTCGTGGGCGGCGATCTGTCTTTCAATCTCGTAATCAATCGCCTTTTGCATAAATCGCACAGAGTTTAAATTTTTCAATTCAACCTTATCTCGAAATTCCATTTCGCCGATTTTCCGCACGGAAACATTTGCCTCGCAACGCAAATTTCCCTTTTCCATATCGGCATCAGAAGCCCCAACCCACTGCAAAACACGGCGGACGTGGTTGACATAATCATACGCTTGCCACGAAGTCCGAAAATCGGGTTCGGTAACGATTTCCGCTAAGGGCGTTCCTGCACGGTTCAAATCAACGTAAGAGAATTTATCCGTATCGGGCAAACCTTCGTGAACATTTTTCCCTGCATCTTCCTCAAGGTGCATCCGCGTAATGCCGATTTCCAGCGGCTGCCAATTCTTTGCGTGTCCGCCTTCGTCGCGTTCCGCGGTCAAGATTTTCAACTTTCCGTCTGACGAAAAAGGCTTGTCATATTGAGAAATCTGATAACCTTTCGGCAGGTCCGGATAAAAATAATTCTTCCGCGAAAAAATCGAAGTTTCATTAATATTCAAACCCAAAGCCAACGCCGCCTTCGCCGCTAATTCAATCACACGCTCATTTAAAACCGGCAAAGCTCCCGGCAGACCCAAACAAACCGGACAAGTATTTGCATTCGGCTCATCCCCGAAACTCGCCGCACAACCGCAGAAAATCTTCGTTTCCGTCGCAAGCTGTGCGTGTATTTCCATTCCAATTATCGCTTCCCAACCGTCTTTCATATTGTATAAAATTTTAGAAAATTGATTATATTTTGTAAATTATACTCTTTATCCGTTTTCCGGTCATTTTATTTTCAAAAAAATTTGCAAAAAAAAGTCAGGCTGAACGCTCGACCTCTTGTTTATATTTTTTTTACTGATTAAAATTATTTGCTTATCTATCTAGTTCTTTACCTTTTTTCTCCTCTGCATCTTCGATCATTTCGTTGGCTTCTCTCATTTCGCTCTTATCTGCTTCGGGTTCTTCTTGACTTTTTTCCGCTCCATCTTCAATATTTAAGACAATAAGTAACGGAAAATGATCTGAGCCAACGTAAGACAAGCGTTGCAGATCAACCAAACGGAAATGATCCGAGTGAAAAACGTGGTCGAGTGGAAATCTCATAAACGGATATTCGGCGTGAAAAGAGCTATACATTCCACGTCCGATTCGCGGGTCTAACATTTCGCTGATTTTTTGAAAAAGTGTTGTTGTCCGCGACCACGCAACATCATTTAGATCACCGGCAATAATTGTCGGAACTTTTGTATTTTTCACTATTTTCCCAACCAAAACAAGCTCGGCATCTCGTTCGGTTGATGAATTCGATACGCCCGGAAAAGGCGGACGCGGATGTATGCCGTAGAGTTTGATAATTTCTCCCGAATCGAGTTTTATCTCCGTATGAATTGAAGGAATATCATCTTCAACCAAGAATTTAACTTCCGGGCTAATCAGCTCCAGACGCGAAAATAAAGCCATCCCGTAAGCATTATCAAGCGGCACTTTAACTGAGTGCGGGTATTTTTCGTCCAGCGGCTTTAAAGCATTTATCCAGCGTTGGTTTGGTTCAGCTAATAAAATCGCATCGGGATTGATTTTTTCAATTAAGTTTAATAGTTTTGCCACTTCATTATTTTCTATAAGAACATTAGAGATAAGTAATTTAATCGTATTTTTCGGGTTTTTCCGTTTAGTAATCTCGACCTGCTTCGGATAAATGGGGACATACGGAAGAATACAGAAAATCTGATAAACCGAGCAAGAAACAAGTATGAAAATTATTGCTAAATTATGATTAAACAAGGGTTGGAAGAAAATCAGCATAACTAAGATGACAAAAATACCAACGAGTGCTATCTGCACACGCGGAAAATCCCCGATTCTTACCCACCACGAACTTAGTTTTAGAAAAGGTAAAACTGTTAATACAAGGACAAAAAATCCTAATAAATATATTATTACCTTCAATGCAGTTGATAAAAATCCTAATTTTTCCATTAACTTATAATCCCTTGATAATCACGTAAATTTTTACTTTTGTAATAACTTTTAAGATAATTTGTAATAACTTTTAAGATAATAGGATATAATTAATCATTCGATAAACCCAACTTGCCGTTCTAAAGAAAAAAAGTCCAAAGTCATTTACCAGACTTTGGACTTTAATAAATTTGTTAACTTTTTAGTTATACCAATCGCAGGTGTCGGCGTTGGTGTCGGTGTCGGGGTTACAGCAGGTGTTGTTCCGGGATTCGCCAACTGCGTATTTCCTACCGTGTCCCGCGGAATTGGAGCTTCCAAAAACTGGACATTTCGTATGCCGACTTTTATTGAACTTTCAAACTGCCGCGAAATGAGGCGAAATTTTCCAGATAAAACACTTCTTCCAAAAAACCTTTTTCCGCAGAACCTGAAAACCCGCAATCGCAACAATACACATTACTAAGGACAAGAGCTTTCCGCATCAGGATGGATGGTGCGAATTTTTTAGTAGTTTTATTTGCTGAAACTTCCTGAAAATTCAAATTACAGCGAGTGCAGCTATGTGCAGACACAGAATTATTGAGTTTACATTTCGGACATTTTTTGTTCATTAATTAACCGGTTTGAGAAAGATGAGAAAAGCAATCTGTCAATTTAAAAGAAATTCACAAAATAAATTTCTTTCCATAAATTATATTAATTCAATCAAAAAAGAAACCTAAAACTTGAAATCTGCATCATAGCAATTTGCAAACGCAAAGATTGAAGATTAAGATTTCCCTTAATTGGATTTACAATATTTTATAAGAGAGCAGAACAAAATGACAATTAAAAACTCCGTATTTATTCCGGTAATAATTTTATTACTAACAAGTTTTTCGGCATTCGCCCAGGAAGCTCAGATAACAGTTGTTGACGAGGTTGTTGCACAGGTCAATGACGATGTAGTTACGCTTTCGCGTATCAAACGTGAATTGCAGTCGGCTGAAGATTCTTTCAAAGAACAGGGTAAAAGTGAGGCGGAAGCTAAAGCTCAGGTCGAAAAAAGCAAAGGGCAAATCATTGCAAATATAATCAGCGAAGAATTGCTGATTCAAAAAGCAAAAGAGTTGGGATTTGAAAAAGAAATTGATGTCCGTCTGAACCGAAGGCTTTTACAGGTAACTCAGAGTCTGGACTTAAAATCCCTCGATGAATTGTTTAAGGCGATGCAAAGCCAAAATGTTGACCCGGATGATTATAAGGCTAACTTGAGAAAACAAATCACCAGAGACATTGTTTGGGAATCGGAAGTTGACGCGGTTATTTATTACGGCATTAAGGATAAGGAAGTTAAAGATTATTATCAAAAAAATATAGATAAATTCAAGAAACCCGCAACACTTACGATCAGCGAAATTTTCCTGAGTTTTGCCGGAGCAAATCCCGATGCCGTCAGAGCAAAAGCAAAAGAAATAGCCGCCAGGGCGAAAAAAGGCGAAGATTTCAAAAAACTTGCGATAGAAAATTCCGACCGTCCCGATGTTGCCGAAACAGGTGGAAAAGCGGGAACATTTGATGCTGATAAATTAGACCCGTTATTTGCAAAACCGCTTGAAAAACTGCAAGCCGGACAAGTCAGCGATCCGATTGAATTGGAAATCGGAATGGAAATCATAAAAATTGACGAAAGAACAAAGGGAAGCAACGAATCGGTTTTTGATGAAGACAAGATTCGCCGTGATATGCTGACTGAAAGAGTCCCGGAAGCACGCCGGAAATATATGAAGGAATTACTTGACGATTCCTACATAAAAATAAATGACACCTATCGTCCGGTCGTGTCGCCCGCACTCAATGCTTTGAATTCATCAACGGAAAACACTAAATAAAATTGAGTAAAACTTTCAAAAAAAGCAGTGTTCATCGAATCCGGCGAGCATTGCTTTTTTTGTATTTAAAAATATGAGATTAGATTTATACTTAAAATCCACCCGCTTGATCCTGCGGCGAAGTTTGGCAAAGGAATTTACGAAGGCAGGTTTAGTAAATGTAAACGGCGTAAAAGCCAAATCGGGACGCGAGGTAAAAGTCGGCGACGAAATCGAGATCAAACGTCATAATCATTTGACTAAAGTAAAAGTAACGGAAGTTCCGCAGAAAAAACAGGTGTCCAAAAATAATGCGGCGAATCTTTATGAAATTATTTCCGAAGAAATTATAGAAGAAGAAATGCCGTTTGAGATAAGTTTGTAGGCAACAGGCAAAAATATATTCAACAAAAAACTCCCCTACTTTTCAAGGAGGGGTGGCAGACGCTTCGGATGACGGGGTGGTTAGATTTTTAATTTTTATATAGAAAGAGTAGATAAAGTTCTAACAACCACCCCGCGTCGAAGCGACGCACCCCTCCTTTGAAAGTAGGGGAGTTTTTGTGTTCTCATTTTTACATTAAACCATTTTTGCAAGAGTGCTTAAAATGAAATAAATCAGCCGTCAGCATTTGTTCGCGGCTTTAACAAAAACAAACCGATCAAGAAAAATATGATCGCAAAAAACTGTATATACCCTGTCGCACTTGAAAATCTCGGTATGTCCAGAATATATGTAATAAATTCCTGCGTCGGATTTTCCCAGATTCTTGTCAGCCAATTTCCCTGTTCTGTCGGGACTATATTTGCCAGAACGAGATATTTGACGACAAAAGCCAATCCAAACAAACCGCCCAGACTTTGAAGCAATCTTTTTACATCAAATTCTGCAAACAGATTGTTCCAAAGCGTCCAAAAAAAACAAAACGCAATAATCCAAAACGGCAGTCCCTGTTCGGGAATCAATGAATTAAAAATCTGCGTCGAAGCCGTAAAAAGCGAAAAAATAACCGCTCCGTTGGCGATATTTTTGAGTGTTGTAAAATCTTCGGAAAACCAACCGTCAAGGCGAATCAACTTTGCACGAAAAAACAAGACAAGCAAAATCGCCCCGAAAATCAAACAGATCAAAGCCGGTTTTAAGAAAATAAACTCATCCGCATCAATGCCGATCCGCAAACCGCCGAGCAATGTAACAGTTAAAAAAATAAGCGGCAAAAAAACATATTGCAGATAATATTTTGAGTTTTGATTTTCGGTCTTCGGTTTTTGGTCTTCGGTTTTTGGAAAAGAAATCTTATTATCTTCTTTAGCCGAAACTTTTGTTTCCACATCATTCAATTCATCAATCTCATCATCAGAAATTTCGAGCAATTCGCCATCAACAATTTCCAACTCGTCGCCTCCGGCAATTTCTTCATTTTCCATTATCCGTTTTCCATTTTTCGTTTTATTCACTTCCTCTCTCTCACAATTTTAAAGGGATTAAAATCACTCGCCGTAACTTTTAAGCCTTCTTCAAATTCATTTTTTAATTCAACCGGATTTTGCAGTTTCAAATCCGCATCATCAGCCTTAAAATCGTCGTCAATTTTAATCACATAATCAACCTGCTCCAAGCCTTTTTTAAACAACTCATCATCATTGGAAATCCTGCCCCATCCCTGCCGATAATAGGAATAAGCAATATAAAACTGCGTTTTCGCATCGCGTCGTTCGGGATCGGCTTTTTCAAATTCATCTCTCGCCACAATAAAATTATCCTGCCGAAATGCCCGCAAGCCTTCATCAATTTTCTCTCTGTCAACTTCGTATGTATTCGTTATAACCTGTGCCTTCGTCGTCGCCTGTTCCACAGTTTTTTTCGCTTTAACCGAAACTTCAGCCAAACTTTTCGGCTCTGCCCAATAAAGCCACGCAACGAAAACACTGAAAATAAGCGTCAAAGCAATTCCTAATGTTTGGATATATTTTTCTTTCATTGGTATAATTTCACCCGATATTTAGGATACACGATTTAGCAAAAAAAAGTTTTATGAAAAAATTTACTCAAATAATGTCCGCTTTAATTTTACTCTTTTCGGCAAATATTTTCGCCAATGCACAAACAAAGTGGACACAAATCAAAACCGAAAATGAAGAATTGAAAATTTCTATTCCGAGTGATTTCACATTTTTTCTTGATGAGGAAGGCAAAACGATTCCAAAAATGATTAATGGTAATTTCAGAAAGAATATCAGACTTAAAAACTTACGCTCGATTGCCGGTTATGAAAATGGTGTGGCTATGTGGCTGGAAAGTTACGATGTAAAAGACGGCAAAGAAGCCTTTCCGTATTTTGTTGCAAATCACTCAAATAATTCATCTGATGTTTCAGACTATAAAATTGGAGAATATTCCTTAAGAAATATTGTAATCGAAAAAGAACATTACCTGCTGAACCTTTATTTTCATTCGGATAAAAAATTATATATTTTAGGAATAGGAGCAAGAGATAAAAATAATCCCGTAATTTCAAAAATTTTACAATCCTTAGAGTTTAACGGCAAAAATTTATTTACTTCAGATATTAAACAAATTATTGATACCGAAAGTATTTTATTGTTTGAGCAACTTGAAACCACTCCTTTAGAAGTAATAGTTTCGGAAAACATTAAAAAGTCAAAAAACATAAAAGAAAATGAATCAGCAGAACAAGTCGAAAAAGATGATTCACTGACTCAAATTACCGATAAATCCAACCAAAAGCCAATAATAATTTTATCCAAACCTTATGCCGCTTACACTGACTTGGCGAGACGAAATAATACGCAGGGAACAATACTTTTAAGAGTTTTGTTTGGCAGAGATGGTCAAATAAAACAAATCAAAATAGAGAAAAGCCTAGAATTTGGTTTAGTCGAAAAAACAATCGAAGCCGCACGGCGTATCAGATTTCTTCCTCAGGAAGCTGATGGAAAACCACAAGAAGTAGTAAAATCAATTCAATATAATTTTACAATTTATTAAATGATAAAAAGGATTTTAATTTCACTTTTGCTGACTTGTTCGTTTTACTCAATTAAAGTAAACGCCCAAAAACAATACGCCGACCTCATCATAATAAACGCCAAAGTTCACACGATGGATAAAAAGGATAAGGAAGCCGAGGCTGTGGCGATCAAGGACAACAAAATAATTGCAGTCGGAAGATATAATAAAATCCGCAAGCTGACCGGCATAAAAACTAAACGAATTGATGCGAGAGGCAGAGTCGTGATTCCCGGTTTTAATGATTCCCACGTTCATTTTATGGGCGTTGGTAATTCCTTTTCGACGCTTGATTTAAAGAATCTGAGAAGTCCGCAGGAGGTAGTTGAAAAACTGCGGAATTATGTTCAATACATTCCAAAGGGGCGTTGGATTTTGGGTGGACAGTGGAATAATGAAAAGTGGACTCCGAATGATCTGCCGACTAAAGAAATGATTGATGCGGTTACGCCGGATAATCCTGTTTTTTTATACAGCATCGAAGGAAATATGGTTTGGGTGAACAGTCTGGCTTTGAAAATTTCCGGCGTTAATAAAAACCGGAGCGATATTGAAGGCGGCAAAATCATTCGTGACGAAAAAGGCGAACCGACGGGAATTTTGAAAAATCAAGCGATACTTTTTGTCAAAATTCACACACCGAAATTGTCCACCAAAGAACTCGAAGAAGTAGCTGAAACTGCTTCGACCTATGCCGCATCTTTAGGTATTACGAGCGTGCAAAATGTCCAATCCGATGACCTTTGGGATGTAATGCAGGCACTTGAAAAAAAAGGCAGACTAAAAACCCGCATTTACGATTGTGCTCCGGTTTTTAACTGGAAAAAACTAGCCGACGCGGGAATCCAGAGAGCCACGGGCGATGCGATGATTCGCCGCGGATGTTTGAAATATTTCGCCGACGGTGAAACGGATTCGATTCCCGATCTGGTCAAACTGATCGGCGGAGCAGACCGTGCAAATTTGCAGGTTTTCATACACGCCATCGGAAGCCGTGCCAATGAAAACATTTTGACGGTTTACGAACAGGTTTTTAAAGAAAACGGAATCAACAAAGACCGACGTTTCCGAGTCGAACACGCTTACGGCATAACAGCCGAAGACCTGAAACGCTTCAGCCGGTCAAACATAATCGCTTCAATGCAGCCGCATCTTTTTTACGGCACACAGCCGTATGAAGAATTACTGGATTCAAATGCAAAGATCGCGTTCGGTTCTGACGCTTCGATCACGGATTTTGACCCGATGCTCGGAATCCACGCCGCCGTTACGGGAGCAGGGACTTTCAACGGAAAATCGCAAAACCTGTCGGTTGAAGAAGCCGTTTATTTATACACAATGGGTTCGGCTTACGCGGAATTTCAGGAAGAAGTAAAAGGTTCGATAACCGTCGGCAAACTTGCGGATTTAGTGATTTTATCGGACGATATTTTTGAGATGAACAAACAGGACATTCCCAGAACAAAAGTTATAATGACAATTATGGACGGCAAAATTGTTTATAATGAAAGAGATTTTACAACCGAGAGAAGTCCGAATATCAGGTAGCAATAGAAAACAATTAAGGGGAAAATCAGTAATGAAAAAACTTGTATTTTTAACATTTATCGTATTCACATTATCATTTAATGCCTTCGCACAGGAAAATTCGCCGAATGCGAAAAAAGCCACCGATGCTGATAAAGTCGTTGCTTTTGATACCGACGGCAAAATAAAACGCGGGGCGGAGATCGGCGATTCAAAAATGGTTTCGCTTGATAAAATTTTCAAAAATCCCGATAAATATGCGGGAAAAACGGTTCGCGTCAAAGGTTTTGTCGTGCGTTCCTGCAAAATGGAAGGCTGCTGGGCGGAATTAGGACAAGAAAAAGATTCAAAACAAACCGTCCGCGTAAAAATGAAAGACCACGCATTTTTTATCCCTTTGAAATCGGCAGGTTATAAAGTTTTAACCGAAGGAATTTTCAGTATTAAGACGCTTTCAAAGGAAGAAGTCGCACATTTGATTGAAGAAGACGGAGCAAAATTTGAAAAAATTAATAAAAATGGCACGGTCACGGAAATCTCTTTTCTCGCTTCAGGCATCGAACTAAGTAAAGGTGATTGATTTTAGCCGATTTTTTTAGTTTTATGAAAGCCAAACTCGCATTTTTATTTACTGTTTTATTTATTTCGCTGATGCTTTTTGACGTTGCAAAAGCGACTACGGGCGGCATTTTCAAAGGACGTTTGTTAAATTCCGCAGGTAAACCCTGCCCGCATACCGAACTTGAGCTCGTCCCCGTAAATGTTGAGCAAAAAAGCAAGGATATGCGGCTTTGGACAGTAACTACGGCGGGCGGTTTTTTTATTTTCAAAGATGTTCCGCCGGGAAAATACACTTTAAGCATAAATTTTGACGAAACCCCGACGGATACTTCACCATATTCAACCTATTTTTATCCGCATTCGCCGAAACGAGTTGACGCAGAAGTTTTTGAAGTAACCGAAAACAGCAATTTCAGCCGCCTGCTTTTCCGCTTGCCAACCAGCCACAAGATGAAACGCTTCACAGGCAAAATTGTCTGGGAAGACGGCGAACCCGTTGTTGATGCTCTCGTCAGTTTAGTTGATCTCGAAGCCCAATCCGACACGGGCTTCGGCAAAATAAAATCCGACGCAAACGGAGTTTTCAAAGTTACGGGCTTCATCGGCAGAAAATATCAGATCGCCGCCATTCTCTTTGACGGCGATCTATTCAAAGACGCAAATCCCCAACTCCTCGCCCAAGGTTTCTCCAAAATGTTTTATCTCGACACCAAAACCAATATAATTAAAATAACTCTGACAAGACCCGGAGCAGATGAAGAAACAAATAACAGCCTTGTCGGAACTTTGATTATTAAATAAATTGGATGTGGATGAAAAATTTCAAACTTTTTGATGTTGTCGCATTAATAAGCGACTTGCCCGAAGAAAATCTCCTAAAAGGACAAGTCGGCACGATTGTCGAAGTCTATAATGAAGGCGAAGCGTTTGAGGTCGAGTTTGTAAATGTGAACGGCGAAACTTACGGATTATTAACATTGTTGCCTAAACAATTGATGCTTCTGCATTACGAACCTGCACAAGTTGCCGCTTAAAATATGTTAAAATTATTTTACTATGGGACAAATTACAATAGAAATTCCACAGAAAACCAGCAAAACTTATCGGATTGTTTCAGAAGATTCGGCAAAACGAATTATTTCTAATATTGAAATAGAAGTTACAAAAGAAAACTCCGTTGAAGATGATGAGATTTTAGGCTTGTGGGCAGATCGTGATGAAACGGTTGAAGAGATTGCAATGGATTTGAGAAGTAAATCGAATAACAGGTCATTGGAAAAATGATTGAATATCTGATTGATACAAACATCTTTATTGCAATTTTAAAAGGCGACAAGGATTTTAAGAATTTTATCGAAACGAATCCTTACGGACTTGATACGACTGTTTATGTAGAACTGATTCAAGGTGCAAAAGATAAATTGGAAGTTCAAAAAATTGAGAAATATTTAACACGCTTTGAACTCGTTCATTTTTCAAAAGAAATCTCGCAACGGACGATCAAACTAATTCGTACATATTCAAAAAGCCACAATTTAATGTTCGGCGATGCGACGATTACGGCGACTTGTCTGGAAAATGATTTAACTTTAATTACGCTTAATTTGAGAGATTTTCGATTTATTAAAGATTTGAAAATCCGACAACCATAAAAAATTAGTTATGAAAAATAAACTCTCAATTATCATCTTCGCATTTTTCCTGATGCTTTTGTTTGGAAGTGTCGAGCAGGTTTTGGCTTGTAGTTGTCTACAAACTAAATCATGTCAGGCTTACAATAATGCCGACACGATTTTCATTGGAAAAGTTGTTGGCTCAAAAGATCAAAAGACTGTTGAAGATTATAGTGAAGACTCTGATGCTTCTCTGCAAACTAAACCAAAGACCATAACCTATGATGTTGGTGAAATCTATTTTGAAGTTCAAGAATCTTTTCTTGGAACTGAAAAGGGTTCTCGGATAACAATTTTTTCAGGAACAGGCGGAGGCGATTGTGGATTTTGGTTTAAGAGAGGCGAAACATATCTTGTCTATGCTCAAAAGGAAATCTCCGATTCTCCTTCGTCCGTTTCTAGTCTAACTTATGGTAGTTCAGAAGAAAGACTTGAACCTCAAGCAGACAGACTTTGGACAAGCATTTGTTCTCATACATCATTAGCCACTCAAGCGAAAGAAGATTTGACTTATTTAAGAAGTGTGTCGCTAAACAAAAATGAGAGTTCAATTTTTGGTGATATTAGTGAAATATTAAATTACCGAGAAGATGAAGAAACAAAGCCTTTCGCCAACATTCCTTTGAAATTCCAACTAATTGGCGAAGAAGGAAGCAATTTTGAAACAGTAACTTCTAAAAGTGGAAAATATGAAATTAAACTTCCTTCAGGCAGTTATAGAGTAATTCCAATCTTTCCTGATTATTCTCAGATGCGAGAACTTGGAAGTGATAGAACCGAATTTACGGTTAAAAATTTTGGATGGGTTAAGGCAGATTTCGTAGCTGAAAATAAAAGTAAAATTAGCGGAAAGCTGATTTCAGTCGAAGGAAAACCTATTGCAGAATCAACTGTTGAACTCATTAACTCACAAACAAAAGAATGGGTTGAAAGTGCTGATACAGATGTTGACGGAAACTTCCTACTTGAAGGAATTCCGACTGGAAAATACTTTATTTCTATTAATCGGGAAATTTCTCCAAATGCTGATTCACCTTATCCAACATTTTATTACCCTAACTCATTAAACGTGAAAGATGCTAAATTATTTGAAATTGGTTTAGGACAAAGTTTTGAAAATATAACTTTCCAACTTCCCTCAAAACTCGAAGAACAAGAAATTCGTGGAACTGTTATTTGGGCAGATGGAAAACCTGCCGCCAAAACTAGAGTTGAGATAGAAGATACAGTTGAAAATACATTTTTTCGGAAAGAGAGAGTTACCGAAACAGATGATTTTGGAAATTTCACTCTAAAAGCCTTCGTTGGTAGAGTTTACAAATTGAAAGCAAAATTTGAAAAATATGAAGATTTACCAGAAGAGGAAGCACAGAGAGAAATGAGTATTTCAGGAAATATTACAATAATCGAAGGTGTTGACAGACCGACAAGATACGCTAGAGTTACTAGAGGTAAAGCGGAAATTAAACCATTTAAAGTTGGAAATAAGCCTCTGACTTTCAAAATAGTTTTAAAAAAAGATAACTAAGAAATGAAACCTTTCAAAATAGGAGAAGTTGAGATAAGTCCGCCGTTGACGCTTTCGCCGATGGCTGGAGTTACGGATTTTACGTTTCGCCGTCTTTTAAAAAAACGCGGCGGGGTTGGGATGACCGTGTCGGAATTTATTTCGGTGGAAGGGATGACGCGGAATTCTCCGCAATCTAAGCGGATGATGCGGTTTATGGAGTTTGAACGTCCGTTTGCGATACAGATTTTCGGGGCGAACATTGAACGGATGGTGATGGCGGCGGAAATGGCTGAGGAGCAAGGAGCGGATATTCTGGATGTCAACTGCGGTTGTCCTGCTCCGAAAGTTATCAAAAAGGGTGGCGGTTCGGGTTTGTTGGCGAATGTTCCTGTGCTTGAAACTATTTTGAAGGAGATCAAAAAATCTATTTCGATTCCGCTGACGTTGAAAATTCGGACGGGTTTTGATGATGAAAATATAAATGCGGTGGAAGTTTCCAAAATGGCGGAACAATGCGGAGTTCAGCACATCGCCGTTCACGGACGGACGCGGACACAGCGTTATACGGGATTTGCCGATTGGGATTTGATAAAGCGTGTGAAGGAAGCCGTTTCAGTTCCCGTTTCGGGCAATGGCGATGTTACGACGGTTGAGTTTGCACTCGAAAAATTTAAGGAAACGAATTGCGACGGAATTTTGATCGGACGCGGGGCGATGCAGAATCCGTGGTTGTTCAGGCAGATTCAAGATGCTTTGGAAGGACGCGAAATTTATCAGCCGACTTTGCAGGAAAAACAGGAAGTCCTGCTCGAATTCTTTGAATACTTAATCGAAGATATGCCCGAAAATGCCGCACTCGGCAAAATGAAACAGCTTGCGGGACAATTTACAAAAGGCTTATGCGGCGGTGCAAAATTCCGTCAGACGCTTTATCATTCGCATTCGGCGGATGCGATTTTGGAGAACATCGGAATTTATTTCGACACTTTGAACGAAGGCGAAGATTACGGCGATAATGAGATCGAAAAAGATGTTGAATTACTTGCATCGTGCGATGCTTTAGCGACATAAAATTATGAAAAATCTAAGATCAATTTTTATTTTATTGGCAATTTTTGTTTTTGCAGTAGTTGGAAATGCTCAAAACAATGCAAAATCGAATTCTTTGCAATTTTCTCAGGAAGTAAAATCCTCTCCTGCTTTTGCTGAACTTATTTTGCGAAGAACCGAACTCGAATCGGAACTCGAAGAACTGCTTGTCAGCTATACCGACGAATATCCGAAAGTTAAGGATTTACGTTATGAATTAAGCATTCTGCAAAGAGAATTTGAAAAAATCACAAAAGTAAAATCTTCTGAAGCTGGCAAATTGACTTTGGCTCTCGGAAAATTAATGGTTCGCAAAGCCGAAATCGAAACGGATTATTGGAATTTCAAAAACCGCTACAGCGACGAGCATCCGCAGACGAAACGTGCAAAACGCAAACTCGAAATTTTTGACAAAGCCATCAATGAAATTATGCAATAATTTTATCCCGCAACTCATAAAAGTATTTCGTCATCTTTACTAAACCAAATCTGTCTTTCAAACGTAATAATTGATATGAAACGAAATCTGCTTTTTATAGTTTTTGTCGGTTTATTTTTTGTATTTTCTGCCAATCTTTTTGCTCAATCTCCAAAGAAAATTTTAAGTAATGCAAGCAAAGCCCTAGGCGGTGAGAAGGCTTTGAAGTTTGTCCGTGCGTATGAAAAACGCGGAAGAATTGTGCGGGTTAAAGATAACTCAACTGGTTCATTTGAAATGCAGGCGACTGAGCCTAATTTTTATAATGTGATCTATGATTTTGACGGCTTTGAAACGGAAGCGGGTTTTAACGGGCGTTCGGGTTGGATCAGAGATTCGCGTGAAGGTTTGAAAACTTTGACCGGAAAGGCAAGCGACGATTTTAAGGCGGAAGTTCTTTATCGCAACTGGCTTTGGGTTGATTACAAAAAACGCCGTGCAAAAATTACCGATGGCGGAAAAGCTAATGTTAACGGTAAGCAAACAAATGTCGTGCTTTTAACTTCTTCGGAAGGCGTTCCGATCAAAATGTTCTTTGATCCAACGACAAATTATTTAGTCCGTGAAGAAATTCCGGCGGGTGATATTGTAAAAGTTTTTGAATACGATGATTATCGGCAGGTTGGAAAAATTAAAGAACCTTTTGAGATGAAAGCCGAGATCGGCGATGAAAAGTTTGAAATAAGATTTGACCAAATTCAACATAATACAATGATTTCACAGGGAAAATTTGATTTTCCGAAAATTTCAAGCGAACCTCTGCCCGATATTCCGAAATTGCTCGAAGAAATTCAGGCAAATCAGGAAAAGATCGAAGAAATTCTGGAAGATTACTCATATAAACAAAAAATCATAAAACGCGAGATCAGCGACGACGGAATTTTGCGTGATACGGAATCGGAAACCTTTCAGTTGTCTTTCTACAAAGGCTATCGAATCCGCCGTTTGATCGAAAAAGATGGCAAGCCGCTTTCGGCAAAAGATCAATCAAAAGAGGACGAAAATGTTCAGGACGAAGTAAAAGACATTGAGAAAAAAATTGCCGAAGATGAAGCCCGCCGGATTTCGCAAAGCTCGAACGGTTCGCCCGCCGGCGAAGGCAGAAATGTTTCAATCTCTGAAGTCTTAAAAGCCTCCCGCTTGATAAATCCGCGTCGGGAAAGATTAAAGGGACGCGATGTGATCGTTTTCGACTTTGAGCCGAATCCCAATTTTGACACCAAAAATGCGAAAAGTATGCTGAAATTTTTTGGCAAAACGGGCGGCGTGATTTGGGTTGACGAAAATGACAAACAGATCGCCCGCATCGAAGCCGCACTTTTTGACAGCTACAAAATCGGCGGCGGACTGCTCGCCAAACTTCGCAAAGGTGCTTCATTTACGTTGGAGCAAGAGCGTATCAACGACGAAATCTGGCTGCCGACCGTTGCCGATATAAATTTGTCAGTCAGAGTTTTGCTTGTTAAAGGAGTTGAAGTAAATCAGGTCATTAAATCTTACGATTACCGAAAATTCAAAACCGAAGTCGAAGATGCGAAGGTCAATGATTTGAAAGAAAATTAATATAAAAAGAAATCGCTCAAGAAAGCATTAACTCTCTTGAGCGGCTGGTAAATTAATAGAATGAAACGATTTAAGGAATTTAATTTACCAAATTGATATTAACGATGTTTTTATCTCTTAAAACTTTCAGAGATGTTGTTTTTACACTTTCACTTTGAGGAATCTGTGCCGAAACGGGGATTTTATTAATTTCCACAATAACATCACCGATTTGAACACCCGCTTTTTCGGCTACACTTTCTTTTTTAACCGCATTTACCTTCCAATTTTTATCTTCCGCTGAAATACCAATTTCCAACAATTGTTTTCTTTTATCAACAAACTCCGTTTCTGATTTTTCCTCATCAGCAGAATTATTTTGGGGTAGTAAAACAGGCGGCTGAATTGAAGCAAAATTTTCCGAACGTGAAAAATCTTCTTCGACGAGTTTATCAACTTTTTTAACAGATTTCGTTTTATTTACGGGTTGTTTTGCCTTTATGCTTTCCTTAAATATCAATTTATTGTTTTTTTCCGTTTTAATAATTGGCTCAATTGGTTTGTCTTCTAAATTTATCTCCTCACTTTCAGCGACAATTGAATCTTGTAAATCGTTATTTTCCTTCGGTAAATCTTTCTCGAAATTCTCTTTAATTTCAGGTTTGCTATCTTTCGCAATCGCCGTTTGGTTTTCACTTTGGGAATTGAACAAATTTGAATTAAAAACGATAAACCCAATAATTAAGACTGCCGCCGCTAAAGGCAAGGTAAAACGCAAAGTCTGCCAAATTGCGGGAAGCGGACGCTTAACTTTTTCGGTTTTGGCGATATAGGAATTGAGCCGAAACCCGAAATCCTTCGGTGCTTCGACCTTCGGCAGACTTTGAATCATCTGCGTTAGAATTATTTCTTTCTGCTCAAACGCCCGGCAATGTTCGCATTTATCAAGATGCGTTTTTGCCAAATCATTCAACTTAGAACCAACTTCAAATTGTTTTTGAAAATCTATACAATTCATAACATTACTCTGCAAAATATTTGCTTATCTTTTCCCGCAAAATTCCGCGTCCGCGACTGATCCGCGATTTTGTCGTGCCTAAACCCAAACCCAACACTTCAGCAACCTCGTCATAAGTTTTGCCCTCGACCTCACGCAAAACTATTGCGGTTCGGTATTTTTCAGGTAAAGCGGCGATTGCTTTTTCAATTACGTCTTTCTGCTCGTCGTTTATTAAACTATCTTCGGGCAGAGGCTTTTCATCCATCGGCTGAAATTCCTTTTCTTCATTGCCTTCCGCTTGAAACAAACCTGTTAATGAAAAAACCTTGCGGCGTTTTCGCTTGCGGATTTCGCTGATCGCTAAATTCGTCGCAATTCGATAAATATAAGTCGAAAAAGCGTAATCGCTGTGATAGCGTTCGATGGCAAAATAGACGCGGACGAATGATTCCTGTGTCAGGTCAACCGCTTCTTCGTAATCGTTTAGCATCCGGTAAATATAATTTGTCAAAGGATTTTGATAACGCCTGACGATCTCCGCAAATGCGTCTTTATCTCCGTTTTTTGTTGCTTCAATTAATTCGTGGTCGGACAAAGTTTCAAATGACACGGCAGTTCCCAACACCTCCGCACCCGATTTTCCATATTTGTCCAAAGCCATACACGCATACTTTTTTACAACATATTAGCGGCTAAAACCACCAGCCGTTCTACATTTCTAATCACGCTTTAAGTTTAAGAATGTTGCAAATTATTAATTTTATTTTGATTATTCAACCTCTTTGACTTTTATCACAAAGAAAATTGTTTCATTGGTTAAATCAACGGGCAATGAGGCAAAAACCGTTGGTTTATCAGCGGGAACTCTGATATTGCTGAGAATTATTGAAACTCCAGAGTATTGCACAGTCGGCGGAACACTTATCGGAAAATCCAGCTTAAAAGTAAAGTTACGAAAACCGACAAATCCTTTTCCGCTTGAATCGGAATCTTCCCGAAAATCATTGTAAATCCAATTTGCACGAATAAGATTCTGATTGTTCTGGAATGTGGAAAAATTCTTTAAAAGAGCATTGTAATGCACATCTCCGCCGACTCCGATCCATTGAAAATGCGTTGCCAGCATACGGTAATTTGAATATGAGTAACTTCCCTTTAATTCATTGACGGCAGACGAAATTTCGCTTGGAAGTTTTGCATTTGTTCCGTTTTGATTTGAACCGACAAGCGTATATGTGTAAATCATATATGCTGATTTTACTTGCTGTTCTTTTTCGGTTTGGGCTGAAATTTCATTAATTCCGATCAAAGTTATTATTAAAAGTAAGCAAAATTTTATAAGTTTTTTATTTTTTTTCATTGTTTTCCTCTCTGTAATACGGCTTATTAGTAAGTAGGTGCGTTAAGCCGCGTTTGCAGAAACACGCACGAAGTAAGTGTGCTGAACCGAAAGCACACTTACTTCGTGCGTGTTTCTGCATTGTTAGCACACCTACTTACTAATACTCGGTATAAGATAATTGTTCTGACAGATTCTTTCACAAATAAGTCTTGAATATGTTGCATTTATTTTTTTCCATAAAAAAAATACGGGCGAAAAACCCGTATTTTCTGGTGAATGATTTATGAATTTTATTTAACCGCCGTCCACTGCAAACAATTCATCGCCGATAATCGGACCAAATGTAATTGTGCTGATGGTTGTTTCCTCAACTTGTTTGCCATCTTCCCAAAGCACCGTTCTATAAGGCACGAGCGTTCCCTGAGCATAATTATAATCGTAAAACTTGCGGCGGTATTTTTTGCCGTCCTGCTGGTATTCGAGCATTTTTACGTGCAGATATTTTTTGCTGACATAAAATTTTGTCGTGCGGTTTTCTTTGTCGGTTACGTTGACGACAAAATAATCAACGCCCATTATTTTATCTTCTTTTTCAAGTGTAACCTTCGAACCGTTTTCTTTGTATCGCAGCAGTGCCTCGATTCCGTGCCAGATTTGATTTTGAAAAGCGGCGGCAGCATCTTCACGCGGCGTGAAAACCGAATCGTTAAAAACTCCGAAAACTTTGTCGCCGTCATAGATCAAAGCAAATTCGGCATTCGGATATTTTTGGTCAAAACGTATCTTTTCTTTATCCAAACTATCGGCACGCAAAATTCTCCGCTCGTAGATTGCATTGTTGGTTTTTCCTTCAGCATCTACAAGTTTCATTTTGCCCAATTCGACGGTGGTTTTCCGCACCTGATTAAGTGACGGACGACCACGCAGCCCACTATAAACCAAAATTGAAGATTCCGCCACCTGTTCTCCTGTAAAAGAACCTTTCTTAGCAAGTTCAACAGGTTCAGGCGGATTATTTTTTGTATCGTTTTTATTGTCAGATTGAGCGAAAACCGTAAAAGTTCCCCCGATCAACAACGCAAAAGTTAATAGAAATGTCTTAACACGCAAAACTATAAGTTCTCCTCTAAAATTAAGTTTAACAAGTTTCTTTGATGGATTTTAACATAAACAAAGAAAAACTACATTTCAATTGTTTATTTCAATTTAATTGATGAGTTACGAATGATTTAAGATGCTTCTAACATTTATGATTTGTAAATTTTCCCTTTATTATTAAAGATATTCGGGCGAGATAAATTTTTACTAAATTAAAAAAAAATCATTTTCCATTTTCCATTTTCCGTTTTCCGTTTTTAAAAAATGTTTCACATAGCCTTAATCGAACCCGAAATACCACCGAACACAGGAAATATCGCCCGTCTTTGTGCCGCCACATTTACCGATTTGCATATTGTCGGAGCGACGGGCTTCCGGCTTGATGAACGTGCCGTAAAACGTGCGGGATTAGATTATTGGAACGAAGTCAATATTCACAGACACATTGAATTAGAGGATTTATACGAAGCACTTCCCCATTCGCGTTTTTTATATTTCACGACAAAAAGCGAAAAACCTTACACCGATTGGGAATTTAAAGATGAAGATTGCTTTATATTCGGACGCGAAACACGCGGACTTCCCGAAGATTTGTTAAAAGCGAATTGGGAAAGATGCTTAACAATTCCGATGCCGAACAAAAATGTCCGCAGTTTAAATCTGGCAACTTCCGTCGGAGTAGTTCTTTATGAAGCCGTTAGACAAATAAAAATTCGTAAATCCTAATTTTTTTTGAATATAAAAGTCAGCAGAATTTGAAAGTTTTAATACTCGAATCGCCTAATTTATTAATTCTCAAGCGAACTCCAAAATTGTGTAAAATTTGCATTACCATTTATATCTGTTTGTTATTTATCAAATTATCCAATACTATACCTGTAAATCTATACATCTCACCCCGGATATATAAATCACACCCTTGGAAAACTTTACTAAATACTCAACCTAACAAGGAGAAATATGTCTAAAAATAACTCTAACCCTGAAAGCAGGGCTCACAATATAGTTGTGCAGAAACTCGAAGATGAAGTTCTGGTTTACGATTTACTCAAAAACAAAGCATTTTGCCTAAATAAAACTTCAGCCGTCATCTGGCAAACCTGCAACGGTGAAAGAACACTTGAAGAAATTGCCGAAGTTTCCGGCAAAACATTAAATGCCGCCGTAACTACCGAAATGGTTTGGCTGGCTTTAGAGCAGTTTAAGAAAGATAATCTGCTTGCAGAAAATACAAATAATGTATCTCTATTTAATGGAATGACGCGGCGGGAAGTTATCCGAAAGGTAAGCGTCGGTTCGCTGATCGCATTGCCGATTGTTTCATCCTTAGTTGCTCCGACGGCTGTCCACGCAGGTTCAAACGCCTGTATGGGAGCGTGTCAATGTCCGAATGCAACTGTAAATTTTTGTTCTCCTACCAGTGGGCTTAACTGCAATAATTTAGCTACCGGATGCAGATGCCGCGGTCCTTTTGGTGCTCCCGGAAGCGGAACATCACCGGGACAAAAAACAGGGAGCTGTTCTTAATTTTGTCAAAAAAATTTGGTGATTAGAAACACATTACATTCATATAAGTAATCACTCACAATTAAGTTAGACTATATTTGAAGTTTGAAAACTTTATTCTCAGACTTCTGCCAAATTCATTTAAGGCTTGCTTGACCGAATAGCAAAGTCGTTCTTTGTCTTCATAA
>JALZKH010000123.1 GCA_030859345.1 Acidobacteriota bacterium
TTGTCAAAGAACGAAATAAACTTGAAATAAAAGCAAAGTGGCAATTTACAGTTGATAAAGCAAGAACAAAACTAAAACGCCACTATGAAAAAGTAATATCTAAAAACTAAGATTACATTGTACTAGAAACATCTGATATTGTCAAGGCAATTAATAAATTGACAAAAAACAAAGCCTACAAATATTACACAGGAAATACTTTTATAAAAATTACTGAAATAATTGAGCCGGAAGGACCGATTAGCTTTTTAAGGTGGAGAAATAATGAAACCGAAGCGGACGCAAAATCGGGAAGTGTCAGCATTAATCAACTTGCAACAGCCGCCGCGGTTTTCTCCAACAAACCGAACCATCCGATAAACTTTGACCGTTTATTTAGTGCAAGTGGAAATAGTCGTGCGGCATTTGAATCTCTGCTTGCCCACACTCCACATTTTTTCATTTGTTATCCTGAGAGAACCAATATTTATACGGGAGAACTTAAAAGAAAGCAAACGCACGTTATGTGGTGTCCGAATGATTCACATTGTTTAGGCAAAATAGGTGTCAAAGAACTTAATCAAGTTATTTCGGAAATTGAAATTGATATGGATTTCGGTAAAATTCAGATAACGGCTGGAATGTTAGGCAAAGAATTTGATTCTATCGAAGCTAAAAAAACCCATACTCAAATGCAGGTGGCTTTAATTGAAATTGGAAATGCACTCAAATTTAAAACTTGGATTGCCAGAGATGACCAATCAATTCCTATCGGAGATACACAATTAGGAAAATTGAAGGTGTTGTGGAATCTCTCGAAGACGTTCCGATATTTTACGACAAAGAAATCAAAAAAGCAGCTAACTTAATAGATTGTATTTGGTTCACCGAAGATTTTAAATATATTCCCGCCGTAATTGAAATTGAGCATAGCAAGGGAGTTACTTCGGGATTTACGAGAATGTTGAAATTTAAAGCAGCAATTCCCGGAACAAATATGAATTTTACAATAGTCGCACCGGACAGTTTGAGAAATGAAATAGTCGGCGAAGCTAACAATTTAATATATGGAACTATGGACGGAAGATTTATGCCGTATTCAACGGTTCGGAAATTATATGGATTAACTCAAAAATATTCACTTGAAGGAATAGTTGAACGCAATTTTATCGAGTCGTTTATGGAGAAAGTAACAACAGAGCAAGTGAATAAATTTCTCCAGTTTCATTAATCAATACGGGTTCACAAATTAACTATTGTGAAGTGAATCTATCATTTCAATGCTTTTATAAAGTTGTAACATCAAAATAAACTTAAAGCCGGACGGTGTTATTACAACCATATCGCCAATTTTTCCTAACAAACCTAAATCAATGGCAAAATTTAGAAATGTGTAAGTTGCAGTTGTTTTAGATCTATCTTGTTTCCAGTCTAAGGTTTTTCCGGCTACAGTCATAAAAGTTTCGCGTAATGAGCGAAACTCTACTGGATAAGAATTTCGTGCAAGTAGAAATGCACTCTCGACAATTGCGTAAATACCAAAAACCATACTCGAAATAAAAGGAAATTTAGCGACATATTGTTTTAATATTTCAGCTTGCCCTTCGGAAATTTTATTTTGAAGTTTACCTTGATGACCAAGACCGACGAACTTATCTCCCATATCCGTTAAAAAATAATTATGATTATGCTGACGAACTAAACCAAATTCAATGGCAGTTTGTAAGTGAAGACGAATCGTATTTTCAGACAATTCTACGTTTTTAGCAATATCTTTTCTTTTAACTACGCCTTTTTGCAGTTCAATCAAAGTGCGGTTTATTGTTCCTAAAGTGAAAACGCCATAATCTTTAGGTTTTACTCTCAGAAATTGTGTAGATTTAAAAAGATTTTGATAATAATTTTTAAGAACCAATTCGGGAGAATATTTGACTAGAACAATTCCACTTTCTTCGCACTCTTTATCTTCATTTTTTGAAGAATCAATAACTAAGAGATAAGGTTTGACAATGCCGAACGGCAACTCCTTTTTCGTTTGGAGTTGTTCAACTTGTGCTTTATAACCGAGTATCTGTTTTTTGTGTGCGGAAAAATACTTTGTAATTTTCAATTCAACTAAAATCAATACGTCGCCACAAGATAATAATAAATCAAGACGATCTTCTTTTGATACTGATAATTGTCTTGCGATTAGCTTTGGGTCATTCGCTAAAGATAACAAAGATTTTGTAAAGCTCAAGTCTGAAATTAACGATTCTTCAACTTCACTTTCTTTAATTTTGTCAGTTTTTTTTATTTGGTTTGGCATTTAATTTTCGCAAGTAGTTGTTATTTAAAATAAAGTTAAATAATATATTTGACAAGTAACATAAAGCTAAAGCATAAAGACAGACCGACGCACGCTCACGAATTTATATTTATGTTTTCAAAAAAACAGAAATATTATTATGACCGTTTATATATGCTGACTGAAACCGGAGCAAATAAACAATCCGTTTGGAAACTAGGCGGCAGTCCTTTTACGGGATCGCATTGTGCTACTTTTCCGCCGGAACTGATTGAACCTATTGTCTTAACTTCCTCTCCAAAAAATGGAATTATTTGTGATCCTTTTGGTGGTTCTGGAACGGTTGGCTTAGTTTGCCGCCAACATCAAAGACATTTTTTGCTGTGTGATGTCAGTAAAGAAAATGTTCAATTAGCCAAAAAAAGAGTTTCTCAAGGAGTTACAAAAAAAGATAAAAAAAGGCTGTCAAAGTTTAAACAACAATTACTGCCTAACTTCAATGAAAAAAGTATGAGTGCAACATAAGCTAAACCAGTAGAGTTAGACACAATATAAAAGAAGAAGCGGATACTTTGATACGTCCGCTTCTTCTTTTATATTTGATATTTACTACATTCCCGCTGTCATTGCTTTGCGGTTTCCGCCTTTGATGTCCATTTCCTTTAGAATCCATCCGGCATCGGCGAATTTGTCGGTTAGGAAAAGAACGTAGCGAATGTCAACGACGATTGTTCTGCCCAGACTCGGATTGAAGAAAAAGTCGTTGCCCAAGCCTTCGTAGTTGCCGTCGAAAGCGATTCCGACCTGTTCGCCTTTGCCGTTTAAGACGGGGCTTCCTGAGTTTCCGCCGATGATGTCGTTGGTGGTTAGAAAATCGAGTGGAATCGTGCCATTGACGGCGTGGTTTCCGTAATCTTTTTTCTGCCAGAGTTCGCGGAGTTTATCCGGTGCGTCGAAGGGATCGCGTCCCGTGTCTTTTTCAAAAATTCCGTCGAGCGTTGTAAAAGGCGTATAAATTATCGCTTCCCGCGGCGAATATCCTTTGACCTTTCCGTATGTAAACCGCTGTGTGAAACTTGCGTCCGGGTAAGGTGTTGATTTATTAAGTTCCGCCGTCGCCTCGATAAATGGCAGACGATATTTATCAAGTACCGAACTTAAAGCCTCTTGATGCGTTTGCAGAGCCGCAATATCGGACTGCATTCCGCTGACGAACATAATCAAAGGATTTGTTTTTCTCTGTTCGGCGGACATATCGAGCAGGGAATTTAAGCCTTCCGCCGTTGTAATCGTTTTATTTTCAAATAAATCATCGGCAAATTTTTCTTCCGCCTGAATCCGTGCGGCATCTTTCGAACTGCCGAATTTATTTTCAATCGCGGCAATTTTTTGGTCAGACGGTAATTCGGCGGCTTTGCGTAAAAGTAATTTGAGAAGTTCACGGTTTGAAACGGGTTCGCTTGCCGCAGTTTGCGGAACGGCGGCTTTCAGAAGGTCTTTCGGAATTCCGCTGATTGCTCCGACGGCAAGTTGAATCTGCGGAATTCTCAGCATATTTGATAAAACCAAATCTTTCTGAGCAGTTTTTGCATCTTTTTCATAAGCTGCTTTGAGCATCGGTAAAGCGTTGCCGTATTTGGCTTTTCGTACTGCGTCCTGATTTATCCATTCCATCAATCTGGCTTCCATCGCCTGTCTTTGTTTAACCAATCCAGCCCGACGCATCGCCAAAACTCCGCCCGAATATGCTTTGATAACATTTGCCAGATTGAAAATATCGCCCTGCAATTCAACCGCTTTATCCTTATCGAGTTTTGAAATTGTTTCGAGAGCCTCGACTCTTTTTTCCAAAACATCAATCGTAAACGGCAGACGAATATTTTGATTGTACTCAATCGAATAACTTTCGCGGTAACGGGTTGTGCCGCCCGGATAGCCGATAATCATTGTAAAATCGTCTTCCTTTAAGCCGTCGGCGGAAATTGTTAAATATTTTTTCGGTTTGAACGGAACATTATTTGCCGAGTATTCCGCTGATTTTCCGTCGGGTGCAACGTAAGCCCGCAGAAATGAAAAATCTCCGGCGTGGCGTGTCCATTCAAAATTATCCGGATCGCCGCCGTAAAAACCGATGCTTTGCGGCGGAGCATAAACAATGCGTATGTCTTTAATACGTTTGTATGTGATTTGATAGAAAAACATTCCCTCGTTAAGTTTCTGAATTTGAACACGCATATCTGCACCGACCTTTGCCTGTTCATGTTTTTCAATCTCATCCATACGTTTTTTAACGGCTTCGGCATTCATTACGTCAACGCCGTTCAGGACTTTCGCCGTAATATCCTCTTCCCTGAGCGTTATATCAATCGCATAACCCTTGGCAGGCAATTCTTCCGCCCGCGAACCCGCACGATAGCCGAAGTCGCCGTAATTTTTATCTGCCGTCGAAGCTGCCACAAGTGCGTCGAAAGCACAATGATGATTCGTTAGAATCAATCCGTCGGGTGAAACGAATTCGGAACTGCACCCGATACTCAAACGCGGCACGGCAACGCTCAAGCCGGTTCCGTTCGCATTATAAATTTCGCTCGGATTTATTTTTAAACCCGCTTGTTTCAGCGGCAATCTTTCGAGTTTGTCCATCATAAACATACCTTCTTCCGCATTGACCAGAGTAAAAGGTATTGTTGAGATAAACATCGCCGCCAAAGCAGCAATGACAAAAAATCTATATTGTTTTAATTTCATTTATGTTACTTATTTTCCTTGTAATTTTTAATTTCTAAAAGTATTTTCGCAAAATACTTAGCCGATGCACAAGCGAAGGTTAAGAATCTGTATCATTTGGATAAACAAAACTATAATTAAGTTGCTGCGTAAAATATAATTGATTATTTGCGAAAAGTTTTTCAAGAAATCCAATTTATTGCTATAATCATCAAAAACTTAAACAAATCATTATGAAAACAATAAAATTATTCGCCATAGTTCTTATCAGTACACTTCTTTTAACTTTTTCGGGTTTTGCTCAAAAATCTGCAAACCAAACTTTATTAAAAGTTGATTATGAAAAATTCAAACTCGATAACGGGTTGGAAGTAATTTTTCACATTGATCGCTCTGATCCGGTCGTCGCGGTTAATTTAACGGCTCACGTCGGTTCGGCACGTGAAAAAGAAGGTCGCACGGGATTTGCACATATGTTTGAGCATCTGCTGTTTTTGGAATCGGAAAACTTAGGCAAAGGCGGACTCGATAAAATGACGGCACGCATCGGTGGTTCGGGAGCAAACGGTTCGACTTCGCGTGATCGGACGAATTATTTGCAGACCGTTCCGAAAGATGCACTTGAAAAAATGATCTGGGCGGAAGCAGATAAATTAGGTTGGTTTATTAATACCGTAACCGATCCTGTTTTGGCAAAAGAAAAACAGGTTGTCAAAAACGAAAAACGGCAAAGTTATGACAACAGCCCGTATGGTCATACACAATATGTGATTGATAAAAACCTTTATCCGAAAGATCATCCTTATAACTGGCAGGTCATCGGTTCCCTTGAAGATTTAGATCAGGCGACGCTTGTGGATGTCAAGGAATTTTTCCGACGCTGGTATGTGCCCAATAATGTTACGCTGATTATTTCCGGCGATTTTGACAAAGTTCAGGCGAAGAAATGGGTGGAAAAATACTTCAGTGAAATAAAACGCGGTGAAGAAGTCAAAGCTCAAGCGAAACGTCCCGGAAATGTTAAGGAAACTATTAAACTTTATCACGAGGATAATTTTGCACGTTTGCCCGAATTGACTTACGCTTGGGCGACCGTTGAGCAGTTTCATCCCGATTCTTATGCACTTAACGTTTTGACCGAATATCTTTCGGACGGCAAAAAAGCACCGCTTTATAAAGTTTTGGTCGAGGATAAAAAGTTAGCTCCGCGAGTTTCGATGTATAATTTCGATTCCGAACTCGCCGGACAAGTGCAGTTGCAGGTTCGTGCTTTTGACGGAAAAGATTTGGATGATGTCGCTAACGGAATTAACGAAGCATTTGCAATGTTTGAAAAAGAAGGCATTTCCGAAAAAGATTTAAGCCGCATCAAAGCGGGACAGGAAACGCAGTTTTATAATTCTCTGTCGAGCGTTTTGGGCAAAGGTGCATCACTTGCACAATATAATTATTTAACCGGTGATCCCGGATACGTTGAAAAAGATATTAAAAATATTCTCGCCGTCACGCCCGCTGATGTAATGCGTGTTTACAACAAATATATCAAAGGTAAAAATTATGTAGCAACGAGTTTCGTGCCGAAAGGTCAAATGAATCTGGCTTTGGAAAATTCAAAAAAAGCAGAAGTTGTCGAAGAAAAAATCGTGCAGGGAGCGGAGAAAGAAATTGATCCGAATGTAAAAGCTGAATATAAAAAAACGCCTTCGAGTTTTGACCGAAGCGTTGAACCGTCATACGGCGAAACCCCGGAAGTTAGAATTCCGACACTTTGGAAAGACAAACTTAAAAACGGTTTGGAAATTTACGGGATTGAAAATACAGAAGTTCCGCTGGTAAATTTTGAAATCGTGATTGACGGCGGACAACTTTTGGATAACAAAAGCAAAGTCGGCGTTGCAAATATGCTGGCTCGGATGATGACGCAGGGAACGAAAAATAAAACACCCGAAGAACTTGAAGAAGCGATACAGCAACTCGGTGCTTCGATAAATGTTTCTGCTGCCACCGAAGATGTAACTATCAGAGTCAACACTCTGGCAAGAAATTATAGACCGACGTTGGAATTGGTCGAAGAAATTTTATTAGAACCGCGTTGGGATACAAAAGAATTTGATTTGATAAAACAAAGCACGATCAGCCAGATACGTCAGCAGGAAGCAATTCCGAATGCGATTGCTCAAAATGAATTTAATAAATTGATCTACGGAAAAAATAACATCCGTTCGCAAAACATTTTGGGAACAATCGAATCGGTAAATTCCATCACGATTGACGATCTGAAAGCCTTTTACAACAAAAATTTATCGCCGTCCGTTGCCCGTATGCTTGTCGTCGGAGCGTTGGATAAAAAGGAAATTACAACGCCTTTGAAAACACTCGGCAGTAAATGGGAGAGCAAAACAGTCGTGATCCCGAATTATGAAACGCCAAAACCGCCGACGGAATCGAAAGTTTATTTCTATGACGTGCCTGATGCAAAACAAACGGTTATCAGTTTCGGCTATCCCGCTTTAGCTGCAACCGACAAGGATTATTATCCCGCCACAATTATGAATTATATTCTCGGCGGCGGTGGTTTCGCATCGCAATTGACCCAGCAATTACGTGAAGGAAAAGGTTATACATACGGCATCCGCTCCAATTTTTCGGGAACAAAATCGCCCGGAACATTTGCGATTTCAAGCGGTGTGCGGACGAATGTAACTTTGGAATCTGCTCAGTTAGTGAAAGAGATTCTGGGAAATTATTCGAAAAATTATTCCGCAAAAGATTTGGAAACAACCAAAGGTTTTCTAATTAAAAGTAACGCGAGAGCGTTTGAAACGGCGGGAGCAAAGCTGAATATGCTGGAAAACATCAGCAAATACGGCTTCAAATATGATTATGTCAAAGACCGCGAAGCAATCGTTAAAGCGACGACGGTTGAAGATATAAAAAATCTGTCGAATAAATATCTCGACCCGGATAAATTTATCTGGCTGTTTGTCGGCGATGCCAAATCTCAGTTAGGTCGTCTGAAAGAATTGGGTTTCGGTGAGCCGGTTTTGCTCAATAAATAATACTGAACTTTTTGCAGGTAAGATAATCGAAGTTGAATGTCTTACCTGCAATTTTATTTGTATTGATTTTTTATTGCTTTATCAATTTTGATTTATAAGTTAGAAACTTTTTCTGAATAAATATGAAGCACGAATAAAGAAACTTCTTCCATCGCGGCGAAAGTCGGGATCGAAGGCATCGGTGAAATAATTGTAGCCTTTATAAAAAGAATTATCGTTGTAGCCGACGTAAAACGCCGTTCCCGGACTCGGTGTCCAGCCGAAAAGCATTTGACCATTTAGACTTCCTTGAACAGTTTCATAATCCCATCTTGAACGGGCGAAAATGAATCTGGTGAATTGATAAGTTGAACGTAGGGTGAAAATATTTGCGTCGAAGGCGGTTAAATCGGTGTCGTAGCGGGTTAATTTTGTGCGGTTATATGAAAAGCGTATATTTAGCGGATCGGTCGGCTGGAGATTAACGTCGAATTCATATCTCAAGCGAAAACCTTTGCCCGGATCAAGTCGCGGTCGGGCTAAAGTCGGATTGGTCGGCAAGAGCAGTAAATAATCTAAAAACGCCGAACTGACACGCGGGAATCTTTCCGATGCACCGAAATCCAAATCCAGATCGTTCGATGTAAAACCAATTTCTGCATCTACGCTTAACCGCTTGCTGAAAGTTTTTCTAAAACCCACTTCGCCGAAATATTTGAACGCTCCTCTTTTCGGTTCGCCGAAAAATGCTCCGCTTTGAAATTCGCTGCGTCTTGCTCCGAATTCGTCTTCATAGACATTTTCAATACCGACTCCGCCGCTGAAATTTATTGCAAATTGATTTTGAAAATCAAAAGAATTTCGCAGGCTTATATTTGCATTTTGCAATCTGCCGTCGCCGTCAATGTTAGTTCCCGAAAATCCACGCATTGTATATCTGATAAGTCTTTTATCGGGTGCGGGTTCGGTTTGCAGGCGAAAGCCGAAGTCTAAACCGTGAGTATTTGTGCGTCTGGTGAATCCGACATCAGCCCGATAATCTCTGGTCTTGCCGTTTACACCGACGAAAATTCCGCGATTTCTGCCCGTGTAATCGTAAGTTAAGCGATAAGCCACGCCGTTTCCCGTGCGGTATTCGGATTTGTTTAGGTCTGGATTATAAAAGAAACGCCGCGAATGTGTGCCAACGACCTGAAAATCAAATGTGCTTCGCGGGTTGAGTTGGAATTTTCCGTCAAAACCAAGAAGATTGTTGTGTCTTTTTGAGCCGAAATGATACTGCGTAGCAAAAAGTCCGACATTCGAATTTGCTCCGACATCACGTTTCAGACGCAGAACACCGACATACGCTTTTGAGTCGGCATTAGGAAAATCATCAACCGCACCGAGAATGCCGAAAGTGTTTCTGCCGGTTTTTCCCGTAAGTTTGACGGCAACATCCGGGTTGGCGATATTTCTCGTATTGACGATTTGCAGAGGCGAGCGGAAAATGTCAATTCCTTCGAGAAAAAACGGACGCTTTTCCGGGAAAAATATCGGAAAACGCTGATTGGCACGAACGACCGGAGCATCGGCTTCGACTTCGGCAAAATCGGGATTTATCGCTGCGTCCAGAGTTATATTCGGCGTGATCTGAAATTTGAGACTGACACCGATGTCGTTATCAATCGGGCGATTTACAAACCTTGAAAAACCTATCGGATTATTCGGGTCTTCGACTCTTTCGCTGTTTTGACTCAAAGTTATGCTCGGCGTGATCTCCAGAGTCCGTTCGGTTTTTATGTCGCTTAAACCCGTTATTTTTCCAAGCTGCTGCAATTCCGAAATACCGCGTTTCATCGGCATCCAGCCGTCAACTTCACGATTCAAACGATCAATCCGCCGCCAGAAATCCACACCCCAGATTTTCCCGTCGCCGGCTTCATAACGCAGAGACTTAAAGGGAATTTTAACCTCGACCGACCAGCCGTTTTCAAGAATCACGCCCTTTGATTCCATCACAATATCAACGCTGAAATCAGAACCGCCCTGCCCGGAAGTTTTAATGCCGTCAGCCTGAATTCCAAGCGGATTAAACAGAAAAATATAAGCCTTTCGCTGGTCGTTAAATGTATCGAGAAATAGTCCGACATAATCTTCACCAAAAACCCCGTCGCGTTTGGCAATCGTCGCACGAATTTTATCCGGCTCGTCAAAACACATAAAAGCTATGTATAAATTCTCCGCGTCATAGCCCATATAGGCAATGGTTTCTTTTGACGGAGCGATATTATTGCCCGGTTCGGTTTGCACAAAATTCTTAAATTGTGCGGCGGTTTTCCATATCTCATCATCGAGTCTGCCGTCAATTTTCGGTGCGGTTGCAAATCTCGGAACATTTACGGGAGATGCCTTTTCCGGCGGAACTGAAAATGCCGCATCGGAATTCTGATCGGTTTCAGCAGATTGAGCGAAAAGATTTACAGAGCAAATGAGGAAAAATAAAATTATTATGATGTAGAACTTAAATTTTGCCATCGTTAATTCTTAATTACAGAAAAACTTGCGAATCTAAAATCTTATCAAATCATCAACACTAAACAAAAATTGCAATATTAAAAGTTTTTAATTTATGTCTATTAAACCAGTTCAACATACAACCATAATTTGTAAGTTATAATCAAAGTGCAAAACTCCAAAATGACTTTTTTTGATCTTCAAGGAAAACCTTTTTATGAAATTTTCAATTTTACATTCGATATTATTCCTCATTATCTTTATTTCGCCACTCGTTGTTTTCCCGCAGGAAAATGAAGCTGATGTAAAACTTTCTCTTGCCGAAGACAAAAAAGTTTTCAAAATGGATGAGCCGATTTTGCTGAAGCTGACTTTTTCAGCAAAAAGCGGTAAATATAGTTTAGCCACATTAACAAATGACGGGTTTTCTTACGAAGAAATTTCCATTTCGCCCGCGTCCGGTGTATTTGATTGGAAAAACGAATATAAACGCGGAAGATATTATATGAACGATCATTTTGCATATACCGAACTTTCCACCAAGCCGGTTGTTATTTCTCTGTATTTAAATAATTATTTACGTTTTGAAAAGCCGGGAAAATATACGGTAAATATAAAAACAAAAAGAGTTTCACCTTTTCAAGACAGAAATATCAGCAATAAAAATCAAAATGTTTTAACAACGAATCCGGTTTCATTTGAAATACTTCCGATGAGCAAGACGGAAGAATTGCAAATAGTTCAGGAAATATCCGAGAAATTAAAAATAAAACTTTCGCCGAAGGAAATTAATGATTTATCAAATCAATTGGCTTTTATGGGCGGAGATGTCGCCACGGTTGCAAAGGTTTGGCATTTTCTGAATCCGCAGCAGGATTTTAATAACGGCTATCACAATTTACGTTACGGACTTTTTATCTCAAGAAATCGTCCGCTGGTTATTAAATTGCTTGAAGATGCTTTAAGGGATACGGAAAGAGAAGCAAATTTCGATGTTTTAAGTATTCTCGTTGATTTGCGGGTGATGAGCGAAGATGAAAATTTAGAATTGCCGAATAATGCAGGTTCAAAACAATTCTTAGAATATAGAAAAAATCGTGCAAACGAGATAGAAATGGAGTATTTGAATGAAATTATTTTAAGTCTTCCTCTGCGAAAAGGGAAAAATAAAGCTGCAACCGCAATAACTATTCTTGACAAATTTCACAACAAAAAGAATAAAGCTGAATATACGGATAAATTATTGGAAATCATAGTCGGTGAATTTGATAATTTGTATGTTAACCATCAGGAACGTATATTGGAATATTATTGGGAAACGATAAAAAGCCCTGCATTAATACCTTCGCTTGAAAAAATACTTGATAATAAAGATCCAAAAAACTCCAGCTACCAAACCAGACAATCGGCTCTAAAGCGTCTGATCGAATTAGATGAACAGAAAGCCCGCCCGTATGTTATTGAAGAAATTAAAAATCCGCAATCTGTAATAGATGTTGAAGTTTTGGGTTCGCTCAAAGATGAATTTTTACCCGAAACCGATCAATATTTGTTAGAACAAATCCGCGAAATCGGGCAAATTAAAGTCAAAAACCGTGATTATGTAATGCTCAGATTAAAAGCACTTCTCGCCGCCCGATATTCAACCGATGCGATTTATGGCGAATTACTTAATATTTACAGATCATCACATCAGAAATGGTTTGCCGATTCAAAGGGAGCTTTAATCGGCTATTTTGTTCGCCATAATGATAAAGAAGCTGTGCGATTGATTGAAGAAACATTAGAAACAATGGATAGCGGTTATAATTCCACATTCTTTTCCGAATTGACAAAAATGAATTATTCAAAAGAAGTCAATTCATTTTTACTCAAATGGCTTGAAGGAGATGAAGCCGAAAAAGCCTCCCTAGCTGCTTATATTATTTCCAGAAACGGTGGGGAAGAGAATAAGGAAAAAATTCTGGCAAGATATAACCGTTGGTTGGAAAAATGGAGTAAAAGAAAAGAAGAATTTAAGGTTGAAAAACCTACACAGGAAATCTCTCAACAGATAATGTTTCAAGTTAATGTGGTTGAGGCTTTAAATCTAGCAAAGTCTTGGAAACTTTCAGATAAGGAAAAAGCAGAACTTGCGAAGACCTGCTTCTCAGAAATGTGTCAGCGTTACGCTGAAAAAGACAAAGTTTATCAATAAATATAATAATTTGCCGTCATCAATAATCGCTTAACTTGTAAACGCCATTTTCGATTCTCTCGGCAAAACCTTCATCCACAAATTTGTGATTTGCAAGCCCCGCTTCTTTGCGGGAAATTCCGATTGCTCTGGAAAAATCACCTTTCAAAGTCATTCCGCACATTTCCAAAAAAACTTTTGCCAATTCTTTGACAGCTTTTTCGCGTGAAACTTTTTTTGATAATTCTTCTGGAAATCTCTCTTCGGTTAAAGTCCATAAATAAGTGAATTTCGGTTTGTATAAGACTTCGTAAGGAATGACTTTCATACATCTTTGCAAATCTTCGATTGCTTTGGTTAATTTTTTGCGGTCTTCGATCTTTGAATCTTCTCGCAAATCCGCCGTTGAAGATTCCCATTCTTTACGTAAAATTTTTAAGACTTTAATAGCTTCAGTTGATAATTCTGTTTTTTCTTTTGATTTCGGGATTCCGTAAATTGCATTGAAATAGGGAATCAAACGCGGTGCGACGAACATTGCACGACCTTTGCAGAGTTTTGAATAATAGACTTTCCCGCGTCGCATCACCTCATCTTTGAGCGTCCACGCAAGGCTTGCTTCAAAATCCTTCTGCACATTTCGCGGCGTATGAGCGTCCGATCTGCCGCAGACGGCGATATAAACGCTCGGTAAATTCGTCCGTGAATCGGTCAAAGCATTGCAAAATCCCAACTCTTCAACTAATGCTTCAACTTCCGCCGCTTTATCAATTTTAAGAATTTCCTCACGCCGCCATTTTTTATCGCGGTATTTTTCAAATTCTTCGGGTAAAACTTTCATAAAAGAATTAAACCGTAAAGAACATAAAGGACGCAAAGTTAAAAAGAATTTTATTTAAAAAGTAAAAAGCCCCATTAAATAATGGAGCTTCGCTGAAAATTGACCGCTGAAAGCTGATTGCTCTTACCGATTAGGAGATGTAGATTGAACGGAAATCGTCGAACCCTGTTCAAGTTCCACGTCGTCTTTTCCGTCGAGAATTACCGAACCCGCTCCGGCACTGCCGCCGATTGTTGCTCCGATAATCGCTCCTTTTCCACCGCCTAAAATTCCGCCTAAGATTGCACCGAGTCCCGCACCGATTCCGCCGCGTTTGACGGTTTGTTTTGTTTGACTGTCGCCTTTTATCTGCCCTTCATCGTTGATGTCAACTATTCTTCCGTTTCTATCGGTTACATTTTGCAGAACTCCTGCAAAGTCGTAAGTTTGACCGTTTCTCAGGCGAATAGTTTCAAAATTAAATGTCAGTTTTGAACTTCCGGTAATTTTCCCTGAACGCTCAACGCCCGTTAAATATCCGTCAATAATTGCTCCGCGATATTCACCCGGCGAGTCAACCCGCATACGAAATTTTTCATTTTCCTGCGAGGATCTGGTCGAAATCCGGTTTTCCAAAATTCCACTTAAAACCGTTCCATACGGTACATAAAAATTTCCACTGCGGTTTGACGTTTGCGGATAATTCCTGTTGTTTGAAGGATAATTTCCGCCGCTGCTGTTCGGATAATTTCTATCACTATTTGGATAATTTGTATTGTCTGTCGAATCGGTTGTGGTATAACCATCATCTTTTGAATCACTGCTTGAATAACCGTCATTGTCGGAATATGTGTCATTATTACGAGGTGTATCGCTGCTGGATGATGTATTGCTGCGGTTGCCGGAGTATGTATTATTAGTAGAATATGAGCTTGTTTTATTATAGAAACTGTCTGCAAAGACCGTCTGCGGCAGATAATCGGTTGTAACCATTTTCGTAACACGCATACTTCTTCCGCCGTCAATTGAAGTAAATGTGAGCAAGTAATTCGTTTTGCCGCCGCTGCTTGAAATTCTCAGTTCCTGTCCGCGGAGAGTTGCTCTCATATTTGTTGAACCTGAATTCTGCATTCTGCCGTCTGCCGTAAAAGTTACGGCACTGGCAAGGGAAGTTGATAATGTAACCTGATTTGCAGTGCGTATATCAATTGAAATTGTTTTCGGGGCTTCGAGTTCGTCTTTTAAATCTGCTTTTTGAGATGCAGAAATTCGGTTATTTCGGGCGGCATTCTCAACAACATTATTGATATTTTCACTTTTCGAAGTGTCGAGTTGATATTTTCCGGCTAAATCCGCCGAGATATTTTGTTGTGCATTTGCCTGAAAAGCAAGACCGCTTAGAAACAATCCAACCGCCGTGAAACTCAAAAAAACTTTTTTTATTTTGCTCATCTTTTCTCCTTTTTTGAAAACCTTTCAATGATATTTCAAACTCAAATATTTGCCGTCATTACTAAGAGGCATTTAACGTGCCAAAAGTTTATCAAAATTATTAAACTCGTTTTATTAGATAATAGTATATGCTAAAATCACGGAAAATATAAGGAAAAATATTTATAAACGAACAGGAGTTTTATGTCTGAAAATAAATACCAAGCCGAAATTCATTATGCAGGTGATGAATTTTTTATCGGGACGACACCGAGCGGACATTCACAAGTTATTGATACAAAGGGAGATAGGAAATCCGCCGCATCGCCGCTTGAATTGCTTTTGTTGTCGGTTGCGGCTTGCACGGCGGTGGATGTAGTTTCGATTTTAGAAAAAAAACGTCAGGACGTAACCGATTATAAAGTCGAAATAAACGGCACACGCCGCGACGAATATCCACGAGGTTTTACGGCGTTTCACATTCACCATATAGTATATGGACGTAGCGTTTCAGCCAAAGCGGTTGCCGATGCCATCGAGCTTTCCGATACGAAATACTGTTCGGTTGCATACACCGTTCGCCCGACGGCGGAAATTACGACGGACTTTGAAATTATTGAAGTAGAATGATTTTCAAGTAATTCGTTGTTGCCCATATTATTTACGGATGTTTTTTGTGGTAAAATTTTTGTGATATGAATATCTCAGCACCCGAAGAATTAGAATTGGAGAAAAAACGTAAAATGCTCAGGCGTTTGAAGAATCGGCTTGTTATCAATGAAGAAGAAATGACCGAACTTCGGGTGGAATTGGAGCAGTTTGAGGCACAATATACGATGGAAGTCGGCAGACTTTACGCCGAGTTGGACGAAGTTGAAGCACAGATCGCCGAAGAAGAAGTCAAATTAAATCCCGAAGATGAGGAAATAAAAAAACGTGCGGAAGAAGCCCGTCTGCGAGCCGAAGAATCCGTCGAAGCTACCGAAGAAGAAAATTGGCAGGCTTGCACGCACAAATGGAATCCTTCGCCCGAAGCGAAAAAGGCTTATTATAATTTAGCGAAAATGATTCATCCCGATTTAGCAATTGATGATGAAGAAAGAACGCATCGCCACGGTTTGATGGCAAAATTAAATGACGCTTATTCTGAAGGCGATCAAAATCTTTTGAATAAACTGGTCGAAGAATTCAGGGATTCACCCGAACTGGTGAAAGGCGATTCAATCGGAGACGAATTAATACGGGCGATTCGGCAGATTTTCCAGGTAAAACGCCGCTTAAAAGAATTGCGTGCGGAAAAACTGGAACACGAACTTTCCGAACTTTTTATTCTCCGCGAAAAAGTTTACAGGGAACAAACAGAAGGCAGAAATCTTCTTAAACAAATGGCGGAACGCACGAAAACTCATATCAAAAAAGCGGAACGTCGCTTGAGCAATCTGAAAAATGTCGTCGAAGCCGAAGAAATTGATATGAGTGAAAGATTCGGGCTGAATGTCGGGGCTTTTCGTTAAGTTTGAGTTTGTTTAACGCAATCTTCCAAATCGTTTGGCTTAAAACTTGATTTAACTTTGACGATTGTGTAAATTTTTTAGTATAATTACGTATAAGTTTCCACTTATGAAAGTTACGCCCTGTAACTTTTTGTGGAAAAAAAGGGGAAACGGTGTGGGAGACGTTTCCCTATTTCTATTTTAAATGATTTGTCCCGCCGCAAACCCCGAAGACCAAGCCCATTGAAAATTATAACCGCCGAGCCAGCCCGTTACGTCCAAAACTTCGCCGATAAAATACAATCCTTCAACCTTTTTTGATTCCATTGTCTGTGAAGAAATTTCATTTGTGTCAATTCCGCCCAATGTAACTTCAGCCTTGTGCCAACCTTCGGTTTCGTTAAATAAAACCTGCCAATTATTTATAAAATCGGCAATTTTCAGCATTTCTTTATTGCTTAATTGATTAAGCGGTTTGTTTTGAAAATTTTGATTGGTAAATGTTTCGGCAAATCGGTTCGGCAGAAATTTGCCGAGAAAATTTATCAGAGTTTGTTTGCTGGTTCGGTTTTCCTCCAATAAATTAAACAAATCCAAATCAGGCAAAAGGTTGAATTTGACGGGTTTATTTTCCTGCCAGTAATTTGAAATCTGCAAAGCCGCCGGACCGCTTAAACCTCCGTGCGTAAAAAGAATATTTTCGCGGAAAGTTTGTTTGCCGAATTCCGCTGTTGAATCTATGGAAATGCCCGAAAGTTTTGCAAAGTTTTGTCCGTTTGCGAAAATTAATGGAACAAGCGACGGGCGTGTTTTGGTTATTTTTATATTAAATTGTTGGGCGATCTTGTAGCCGAAACCGGTTGCTCCGATCTTTGGAAATGAAAGTCCGCCAGTTGCAATAACTATATTTTCACTTGTAAAAATTCCTTTGTTAGTTTCGAGTTCAAAATGCTTGTTTTTGTCAAATTTTTTAACCGAACAATCCGTCAAAATTTTCACATTCGCTTTTTCACATTCATATAAAAGCATTTCAACAATTTGCTGTGAACGCTCACGGCAAAAAAGTTGACCGAGCTTTTTTTCGTAGAATTTTATTTTGTGTTTTTTGACGAGATTGATGAAATCTATCGAAGTATAGCGGGCTAAAGCGGATTTAGAAAAATGCGGATTGTTCGAGATAAAATTTTCGCTCCGCACATCGAGATTTGTAAAATTACAGCGTCCACCGCCGGAAATTATGATTTTTCGCCCGACTTGAGAGTTATGTTCGATAAGTAAAACTTTTCGCCCACGCTTTCCCGCTTCTATCGCACAAAAAAGTCCCGCCGCACCTGCCCCGATTATAATTGCGTCAAATTTCATTTCTTTTCTGAGTAAAATTATTTCTCCTGAATAGTTTATAGTTAAAAGTTTATAATTTACAGTTAGCTGAAATTTTAAGTTAAAATGTTTGTTTATGAATAAAAAAGATTTTGATGTAATCATTATCGGCGGCGGAGCGGCGGGGATTTCGGCTGCTCTGTGGTGCGATGAACTCGGACTCAATGCAATACTTTTGGAGTCTGCTTCGGAACTGGGCGGACAGCTTTTGTGGACTTATAACGCAATAGAAAATTACCTCGGAGTCAAAACGGAAAACGGGCAGCAGATGCGGGATATTTTTGTGGAGCAAATCGGAGATAGAAATTTTACTCTGAAATTAAATTCTAAAGTTCAAAAAATTGATCTGGAAAATAAGATAGTTGAACTTCAAAACGGCGAAGAACTTCAAGCAAAATTTGTAATTATCGCAACCGGCGTTAAGCGTAGAAAATTAAACATCGAAGGCGAAAAACAATTTCAGGGAAAGGGAATTATCAAATCCGGCAAACGTGACGGCGAGTTAGTGAAAAATAAAACTGTTGCAGTTATCGGCGGCGGCGATGCAGCGTTTGAAAATGCTTTGATCTTATCGAAATTTGCATCGAAAGTGTTTTTAATTCATAGAAGTAAAAACTTTAAAGCACGTTCTGAATTTTTGACGGAAGTTAAAGACAATCCGAAGATTGAAATTATTACGAATACAATTGTAGGAAAAATAATCGGCGATGAATGTATAAAGAATATCGAATTAAAAAATACACAAGAAAAAGAGATTTATAATTTACCGACAAATTTTATACTATTTCGGATTGGAGTAGAACCAAATACAAATATATTTCGTGGAAAAATCGAACTGGATGAGCGTGGCTACATAGAGATTGACAATCAGTGTAAAACAAGTGTTGAAAATGTTTACGCAATCGGCGACGTTGCAAATCCGCTTTCACCGACAATCAGCACAGCCGTCGGAATGGGAGCAAACGCCGTTAAAATAATTTTGGCAAAATCAGATTAAATTTCTTAAATTTTTACTCAATAAAGACATATACTTCACCAAAAATTTGAATTTTATCCAATTTGCTATACAAAACTTTACAAAACTTTACAAAACTCTATAAAGCTATAAGTTGTAATTTGTCCTATATCACCTTGTATTTATTAGATTTTCTATGTCATTTGAAAAAATGGCACACAAAGTGCCTAACATTATAGATATTAAGTAATCACTCACAATTAAGTTAGACTATATTTGAAGTTTGAAAACTTTATTCTCAGACTTCTGCCAAATTCATTTAAGGCTTGCTTGACCGAATAGCAAAGTCGTTCTTTGTCTTCATAA
>JALZKH010000139.1 GCA_030859345.1 Acidobacteriota bacterium
AATGCGATAAAACAATTCTATGATAAAATCTTCTGTGGTCACGGCTGAACTCCTTATTTTACAGGTTTTAGCTCCTATAAATTTGAAGCAATTCCGTGACTTTTTCAACTAGCACCAAAGGTTAGTAAAAAAATTCTGATATAAGAATGCAGGGTTATCTTGTTTTAGTTCAGAAGGAATAGGATAAAATAGTTTTTTCGTTAGTCTATCAGATAATTTATATGGGAGGATATTTTGATGACTAAAAGTAACGATGGAAAACGGAGATTTTTTACGCCCACTGAGAAGGTGCGGATTTTGAAGTTGAATTTATTGGAGAATGTTCCTGTTTCGGAGGTTTGTCAGCGGTATCATTTAGCACCGACTTTGTATTACCGTTGGCAGAAGCAGTTTTTTGAAAATGGGGAGAAGGCATTTGAAAGCGAGGCGGCAAAACAGAAGCCTCTGGAGCGGAAGATCGAGAATTTGGAAGCTAAGCTGCAGACCAAGAATGAAGTGGTCAGCGAGTTGATGGAGGAACATCTGAAGCTAAAAAAGTCGCTTGGGGAAACTTGAAACAGCGGTGGGTCGAGCCGGATTTGCGGGATGAAGTCGTGGATTTCATCAAGCATTGGCACGAGCGGACACGGTTTCCCTTACAGAAGCTGTTGAGATGGTTGAAGTTACAGCCGTCCAAGTATTATGCTTGGGTAACGCGGTATGGAAAAGTCAATGAGCATAACGGGAAGATTCCGAGAGACCATTGGTTGACCGACGAAGAAAAGTCGCAGATCATAGATTATTACGCGGAGCATCCCGACAGCGGTTATCGGCGATTGACCTATATGATGATGGACGCGGATGTGGTGGCGATGTCGCCGGCTTCGGTGTATCGGGTGTTGAAGGCGGAAGGCTTGATGAAAAGGTTTGCCGGAAGAGTCGGAAACGGGAAGGGAAAAGGCTTTGAGCAACCGCTTTCGGTTCACAAACATTGGCATTTGGACATCAGCTGCATCAATATCTGCGGGACGTTTTATTATCTCTGCACGATTCTGGATGGCTATTCGAGATTTGTCATCAATTTCGGAATCGGCGAGGCGATGACGCAAAGCGATGTGGAAATCATCATCGAGCAGGCAAAGGAGAAATATCCGATGGCGAAACCGCGAATAATTACCGATAACGGACCGCAGTTTATCGCTAAGGATTTTAAGGAATACATCCGAATATCGGGGATGACGCAAGTGCGGACGAGTCCGTATTATCCGCAGTCGAACGGAAAGATCGAAAGATGGCATCAGAGTTTGAAAACGGAATCGCTGCGGCAAAAAGTGCCTTTGAGTCTGGAAGATGCGAGACGGATAATCGGGGAATATATTCGGGAATATAACCAAAACCGCTTGCACAGCGGGATCGGCTACGTTACGCCGCAGACAAAAATGGACGGAGCGGAAAAACAAGTGTGGGCGATGCGGGAAGCAAAACTAGCAAACGCGAGAGCCGAAAGAGCGAAGATGAGACAGTTAGAAAGAATGGATGAAAAGCCTAAAACAGGACAAACGCAAAACCTGAGTTTGTCCATTTCACGCTGAACCATGACAATCTTTAATTAGTGTCTCTACAAACCATAAACCAAAATGCACAAATACGTTAAAGAACTTTTGGGTGGCAGCCTGATCTATGGAATCTCGGGAATAGTAACAGGTGTTGTCGCAATATTTCTTGTTCCGATTTATACGAGAATATTCTCACCGGCGGATTACGGTGTTCTTAGTTTGGTTAACGTAACGTATTTTCTGTTGACAATCTTTGTCATCGCCTCTCTGGATAATTCCGCCGCACTCTGGTATTGGGAGCTAACGGAGGAAGAAGAACGCAAAAAAACATTTGCTTCGTGGGCATATTTCTCATTTGCCTTTAGTTTGAGTTTAGCGGGCGGCATTATTCTCCTTTCACAACAAATATCAACTCTGCTGTTTAAGGATGCTCACTATTATTATCTGCTGAATTTAATGGCGGCGGCATTAGTAGTTACAAGTCTGCAAAAGGTTGTGAATATCTGGTTTCGGGTGAGAAAAAAACCCGTCTGGGCAACGGCTTATGCACTTACCGTAAGTTTAACGATGACTGGTTTGAGCATACTTTTGGTGGTTAAATTAGATTACGGATTGGCGGGAGTTTTTTGGGCACAGATAGGCTCGGGGATCATTAGTTTTGTGCTGGCGATTGTCCTGATGGCAAAATGGTTTTTGCCGAAGTATTTGGATTTTGCCAGACTCAGGGAAATGCTTATATTTGCTCTGCCGATGATCCCGGCATCGGTTTCTTTTTGGCTGATGAATTCCGCCAGCAGTTATTTTGTCAGCCATTATACGAATAGTACGGAAGTCGGTTTGTATCAACTCGGCTATACACTTGCCAGCGGAATAAGTTTGGCGACGGTAGCATTTATGCAGGCGTGGTCGCCTTTTGCTTTTTCGATTGCAAAGAACGAAGATCATCGGCAAACTTATGCGGATGTATTTTTGGTATATGTATATTGGTGCGGTTTTGCGGTAATGGGCGTGTTTTTGTTTGCTCCCGAAGTTTTGGCGATACTTGCTCCCGCTTCATTTAGCGGAGCGGCTTTTGTGGCGGGACTTTTGGGGTTAAACGTCGCTATTTTAAGTTTGCCGTCAATCGTCGTGATCGGTTGTGCATTGGTGAGAACCATCGCACCATTCAGCAAAGCCGTGATAATCGGTTCAATTATCTCCGTATTACTTTTTATGTTGATGATTCCGGTTTGGGGAAAAGAAGGTGCGGCCATATCGAGTATTTTGGGAAATATATTTATTTTTCTGTATGTTTTTTACAATGCCCAAAAATTATATTTTATTCCGTATAATTTATCGAAAGCATCTCTGGTTTTCGTTGTTGCCGTCATTTTATCTATTTTGTGCTTGTGGGCTTCAAATAATCAAAGCCCGGCAATAATGTTATTTGTGAAGCTGAGTTTAATTATTGGATATGCGGGTTTTGCATTATTTGCCAGCTACAAAATTAAAAATAATTTAGACATTTCGCCTAGTTGAAGGTTACGTTTATCGGATGAATAAACTAGAAATATACAGCAATAGAAACACTTATTCGATTTTGTAATCTTTGATATTTGCAACGATATTTTTACCCGCTTGACCATTACCGTATAAAGAATTTGAAAAATCTCCTTTTTGCGACAAGCATTTTTGATAAAGCTGCAGAATTTTTTCTTCATCGCTGCCCACTAAGAAATTGACATTATTTTCAACCAAAGTAAATTCACTTTACATTACGGGGAGTTAATCTACGGTTTTCACTAGGTTTGTTTAATGGTAAAATAATTACTTTGTCAAAGTTGTTAGCTAGAAATTGAATCTCGTTTTCTATAAAGGTTTCCCGATTTCCATACGGTTTGTTATCAAAAAATTTTAGACGGGGAAGGTTTCGGCGTAGAGGCATCGAAAAAAGCAATTGACACAGTTTATAAAATTAGAAACTCTTAGAAAATAACAAGTTCTAAAATATTATTCGGATAAAGGAGATTTTATAATCTCTTTGATTTTATCTAAACTGACGAGTTTTATGATGATTAAAAGAAACAAAATTCCTGAAATCAGCATAAATCCTATTTTTATAAATAGTTTTGTCCAAAATGGAAATTCCAAAAAAGTTCCCATATAAACCAGTATGAGAAATAATAGAGGCAGAAATACATACAATAAATTCATACGGAATTTGGATGCGTAATTGTTTATAATTATGAGTGTTATGGTCATTACTGTATAAGCTAAAATCTTTGAAACACCCGCCCCGAAAAGTTCAAATCTTTCGATTAAAAGATAAGAGCCGATCAGATTAGTTATAAATCCCGCAAGGTTAGCAAGAAACAGGTATTTTACAGCAAACTTGGAATGAAATGTTGGCAAAGCATACATCTGTCCGATAAAGGTGATAAAAAATCCGATTACAAATAACGGGATATATTGCCCCGCTTTCACAAGGTTGGGATTGGAGGAAAGTAAGTAGAGTATTTCATAGCTGAAAATCAAAATGCCTGCCGCAAAAAGCGTCATTCCCCAAATGATTATGTGAAAGAAATTCTTGATCTTTGCATAATTTTCTTCCTTAAAATTGCTAAAAAACCAAGGTGTTAAAGCAGCAAGTAACGATCCTTTACTAATTGAGAAAATTGAAGCAAAAGTGATTGCGATGTAATAAATACCGGACGCAGAACTACCGATTTTTGACTGAACAATAAATTTGTCGGCGTTTTCCATTAAAAAACCGAAAAAGATGAATGGAATGAACGGCAATGAATACTTTAGTAAAGGCTTGATCGAATCTAAGTCTATTTTAGGAAGAAAAAACTGCGGTTCTCTGATGAGAAAGTAACCGATGAACACAACAGCGTTGGCAAGAGTGCTGTAGATGATGCCTAATGCTCCGAGTTTGAAAACAGCAACAAGTAATAAGTTTAATCCGATATTACCGCCGTAAAAAAGCATATCGAGAGTAAAAACTTTTGAGCCTTTGTGTTGAGCTTGCAGATAAATTTTGTATAAATCGTAAACGGCGGTTATCGGCATCGCCATCAACGCAAAAAATACAAATGGGAAATATGGAATATCATTCAGGATAAACTTTAGATAATCTTTACCGACGAAAGTTATAAAAAGAAATACGACTAGATTTATGAGAAAAACTATTGTAAATGTTGTTCGGAGAACAGTTGCTGTCTTTTCCTCGTCGTATTGTTCCTCGTTGCCTGTATAAACGAATCTTGACAACGCACTTCCTAATTGCAGACTTGAAAATGTGAAAATTATTGCCGTTAAACTTTGTGTGATCGAAAGTATTCCGTAATCCGATTGTGTTAAATAATAGGAAAATACCGGAAACAAAAAAATAGACGAAGCACGAAGAAGAAATCCCGATGAGGAATAGAAAAAAATATTTTTGAGAACCGTTTTAATGTTTGCCATTTATGCTTGGAGATTTAAGATTTAAGATTGGTCGGCGGAATTAAACATTTGATAAACCATTATGTATTTCCAGAGATTATTTTTATCGGGTAATGTAATATATTCGTGTTTCTTCAAATATTCAATGCCGGTTTCGGTTAAATCTTTAACCTTGCCGTTTGTCAGCCAAGATTCGGGAGCTTGAAATCCTTTTTTGTCCTTTCTCCAACTAATCTCTGCGGGAAGCACATCTTCCATTGCAAGCCGCAAGATATATTTTGACCAACCCTGATTCATTTTAAATTCTTTGGGTAAGGAAAAAACGAATTCGACCAGTTTGTGCGACAAATACGGCAAGCGGACTTCTCTTGAAAACGCCATCGAATTCCTGTCGGCAAATCTCAAAAGTTTGCCCAATCCGTATTTGAATGTGTCAAAATAAAGAGATTCATCCAAATTATCAAAATGTTTGAAAGGCGAAGGCAGTTTTTTATTGATTTGATAAAAATCTTCGGAAATGTCGCTGACGGTTTTTTTCATTGTCAGCGGTCTGATAAAACTGCTTAATTTGCTGTGGATGGTTGGCATTTTCGTATAAAAGGATTGACTTCTGGAAAGTGCATAATTTTCACCCAAATTTTCGTCTATTGCATTTAACTGATTTAAGTAAGTACCTTTTCCCGATTTATATAATTCCATCAAAAACGGCGTAAAATATTTATAATATCCGGCAATCGTTTCATCCGCTCCCTGTCCGTCAAGCAAAACCGTAACGTCATTTTCCTTTGCCAATTTCATTACCGCCCATTGAGCAACAATGCTGGTTGAACCGAAGGGTTCTTCCTGATGGATAAAAAACCTTTTCCAATTCATCCAACAGTAAATCTTCATTCGGATAGCAAAAATTTGTGTTGAAATCGAATTTATCCGACATAAATTTGATGAAATTTCCTTCATCATAATTGGCATCGTCAAAACGTGCGGTAAAAGTGTTTAATCTGATGCCGGGATTTTGAGTGATAATTGAAGCCACGACCGAAGAAGAATCTATCCCGCCGGAAAAAGAAGAACCGACCGGAACATCCGAGCGAAGTCTAATCCTAACCGATTCGTCAAATAATTCTCTAAATTGTCCGACAGCATCTTCGAGTTTGATTTGGCTTGTTTTGTTTTTATCAATATCCCAGTATTGCTTGATCTTTAAATCACCGGAGACATTAATTATTAAAAAATGGGCGGGCGGAAGCTGTTTGATATTTTTATAAAAAGTTTCACTCTTTTCATTCGGATTTTCGACCACATCGTAAGCCAAATAATAAAAAACCATTTTGTCCGAAACTTCTTTTTTTACGCCGTCGGCAAAAATCGCTTTCATCTCCGAGGCAAACAAAAACCCATCTTTATCCTTATAATAATAAAGCGGTTTTTCGCCGAATCTGTCGCGGGCAATGATAAGTTCTTATTTATTTTCATCCCAGATCGCAAATGCGAACATTCCGTCAAAATGTTGCAAACAGTCGTAGCCGTATTCCTGATAAGCAGCGAGTATAATTTCCGTATCCGAGTTGGATTTGAATTTATAGCCCGATTTTTCCAGTTCGTTTCTGATCTCGATAAAATTATAGATTTCTCCGTTAAAAGTTATCGTCAGACCGTTTCCGTAATGCATTGGCTGATGTCCACAGTCGGACAGATCCAAAATCGCCAAACGGCGATGCCCGAATCCTAATTTTTTATCTTCGTGAATCCAAATTCCCTGTCCGTCAGGTCCTCTGTGAGAAAGCGAATCCGTCATTTTTTTTAGTTCTGAATGTTCAACAGAAATTGAGTTGAATGATTCTTTTCCAGCTATACCGCACATAATTTTTAAAACTTCTTTGATTAAAATTATTACCATAAAATAACAACACAAATCTATTGTCAATACAACGAGGTTCGATTTTTTAATTACAAATTTTTCTCATAATTTGAATAATTAAATTCAATAATCATTAATTGATAGGCAAATCAATTTAAGCTATAATTACATCTTTTTTGAACAAGATAAATGAAAAAAGCATTAATAACAGGGGTAACAGGACAAGACGGGGCATATTTAGCCAAATTTCTTTTGGAGAAGGGGTATGAGGTTCACGGCGTTAAGCGTCGAACATTTCTACTTAAGTAATCGTGCAGAAATAGTTTAGACTATCAAGCGAGATGGGTAAAATAAAAGTAATCGAACTAACGAAAAAACAATGCGAAGCCTTGGAAAACGGTTATCGCCATGGCACGACACATAGTTT
>JALZKH010000165.1 GCA_030859345.1 Acidobacteriota bacterium
GTGCGATAATCCACATTGCGGACAAGTCAAATTGTTCGATGGAGTAGTTTCTCGTTTGTTCATCATAAAACAATTACAAGAAATTACTCCTCATTTTTCAAATAGCATTACTTTTAGGACACTACCAATATTTTGTAATGAAACCTGAAATTCGTGAAACGCCGGATGCATCTTGGCGACGCAAGTTACACGAAATTATTTTTGAAGCGGAAACGCCCGGCGGTAAGGCTTTTGATGTAATTTTGATTACAGCAATTGTTTTGAGCGTAATAATTGTTGTTCTCGACAGCGTAAATTCCTTTCGGGTAAAATACGGAAATTTTCTTTATGCGGCGGAGTGGTTTTTTACAATTCTTTTTTCAATAGAATATATTTTCCGCTTGCTGAGTGTCCGCCGACCTTGGAAATATGCTTTGAGTTTCTTCGGTATCATAGATATTTTATCAATTCTTCCAACCTACGCCAGTTTTTTTTTCCCGGGAGTTCATTATCTTTTGACGGTAAGAATTCTGAGATTACTGCGTATTTTCAGGGTTCTAAAACTTACGGAATACATAAGTGAAGCCCAGACATTACAAACAGCTCTCTACGCAAGTGCCAGAAAAATCGGCGTTTTTATCCTGACGGTTTTGACTTTAGTTACCGTTATCGGTTCATTAATTTATGTTATAGAAGGTGAAGAAAACGGCTTTAAAGATATTCCGACCAGTATTTATTGGGCAATCGTAACTTTAACAACAGTTGGTTACGGCGATATATCGCCCAAAACCGGTTTAGGGCAATTTTTTGCTTCAATCGTAATGATTTTAGGTTATGGAATTATTGCCGTCCCGACGGGAATTATTACGGTTGAAATGGCTAAAGTAAGTAATGAGAAAAAAAATCCGACCGAAAACTGCCCGTCGTGTCTGGCTGAGGGACACGATGCTGATGCTGTTCATTGTAAGTATTGCGGAGCAACGCTTTGATAAAAAGTGTAATTACTAACTTCAAAAAAATTATCCGCCGTTTTATTCGATGACAGCTAAAACATCTCCGGCATTTACCGTTTTACCCTCTTCAAATTTGATCTCCTTAACAGTGCCGTCTTTTGGAGATTTCAATTCGTTCTGCATTTTCATTGCTTCAACGATGATAATCCCATCACCTTGCTTCACCTCTGCACCGATTTCAGACAAAATGCGAACAATTTTTCCAGGCATTGCCGTTTTAATTTCAGAAATCCCTTCATCATTTGCCGCCTGTGCTGCTGTTCCGCGTAAATTCTTAGGATCAATAATTTTTACTTCAAAATCATAATTTTTTAATTTTACGTGCTGTTTTTCGTTTGATTTATTTTGCGGAGACACAAAAACTTCGTAAATTTTATTGTCAAACTTTAGCAAATAGATATTAGCTTCGGGTTTTGAAACTTCTAATTCATATTTTCGACCGTCTATTTCAGCAAAAATATGGGAATTTTCTTTTTCTAAAGAAACCTGATGCTCTTGATTATTAAGTTGTGCAATTAATTTCATAGATTATAAAAATAAAATTTGGTGTTCTTTTTCATCGGAATCAATAGCTTGATAAATCCAATCAATAAAATTTTCTCCGTAAAGATTGAGAAAATAAAAAACATTCATCGTGCGTTCCTGCAAAGCACAGCGTGGGTAAAGGAGATTAATTGCATATTCGATCCGCCGATGCAGAACATCATTTTTAAAAGTTTCCGCCCGATGGAATTTTTTTCTGAGGGTTTCGATATGCCATAAAATTTTGCGTCGGCGATTTGCCAGATTATCGGACAAAGTCGGATCGGATTCTCTTAACATTTTATCCAGCTCGTTAAGTTGAACATTTATTGTTTCTTCAACCTCTGCAAAAGTTTCCGCTGTATTTTCGGCTATGAATTTTTCTATAACTTCCGCCAGTAAATTTTCTACACCTCTGAATACATCCTTAAATTGGAGATCATATTTATCAAGAGTCCGTTGGCTTTTCGGATCAACAATCGTAAAACTCGACCTGTGTCGAAAATGTGTTACGGGTCTGTTCAAAATTTTATAAATAACTTCATTTTGAGCAAAGTAAGCTATCTCCGCACTTCCACCATAATAGCAAACCGTCGGAAATAAAAAATCCTGAACAACGGAACGCATCAAAACATTCGGGCTTAACTGCTGAGGAGAATTTTTTGCAATTTCCAACAAATCCGCCTTTGTAAAAGAAATATCCGAATAAAGAGAATTTACCAAATTTGTTTCTTTATCGAATCTTAAAGCATTGCGTTTATTATCTTTATCTATATAAAAAAACGGGAAAAAATCTTCCGGCACTAAAACCTGTGTGTGATAACCTTTTTCTTCCAATTGCTCATTTCTTTTAAGCAATTCCCGCGTCATAACTTCGTGTTTTTCTATTGCTTCATTAAATATCGGAGTGCATAACTGCCGTAAACCTTCATTCATCGGACAGATCAAAATTATTCCATATTCACCGAATAATTTTAAAATCAGCCTGGCAAATGCAGAACTGTATGATTCATCCGCTTGATAGGTTTCGGTCAGCAATTGCTTGATTTCATCAGTAAATTCCGTATGCGGCAAACTGCCAAAATAATCATCAATTGTTTTCGGAATATTCTCTCCCAATTCTATATATGCAACCGGCGTATGTTCTTTAATTGATTCGGTTTTATTCGTAATCGTATTCAAATTTCCTGCCTCATCAATCACAAATGTTTTATTAGCTTCATCAAAATCGTGATCTTCAGAGGCGATCCAAAAAAGCGGAACTGCCTTGATGCCCTGAATTGTCAATTCCTCCGCCAATTTTACTGCCGAAAGGGCTTTATAGATCGTGTACATCGCTCCCGAAAATAGTCCGGCTTGCTGTCCGGCAATAATGGCAACACAATCTTCTCCGCGTAGCTTATTTATATTACCAAGCGTTTTTTCTCCGACTTTGTATTCAATATTTTTTTCAAGCAAAATATCGCACAGACGATTCCGGTCAATTTTGTAATTTGCTAAAACATCTTCGGCAATCTTTGCGAAACCTTTATTTTTTGAAGGATAGAAATTTTCTATTTGTCCAGAATTGTTTTGATAATCAATAAACAGTTTGGATTGTCCGGGAATTTCTGCAAATGAAAGCAATTTTTGCTGAAGAAATTTTTCTTTAGAAAAAGAAGCGAAGTTGTTGTCCATTACTTTATTATAGAAGTGTTTTATTGATTCAGACTAATGACAAAAGGCAACCTTTGATAAGGTTACCTTTTGATTCTTAAAGTTAAACTGAGTTTTACTTATATTTCAAATTTAGCCAAATTACTTTACTAATTGGAACTGCTTACTCTCGAACGAGTTATAGCAGCTTTAGCCGGTTCGTTTTTGAGTTTTGATTCATCATTGGCAATTGGTTGAACCGTTCTCAGGATTTCATAAATTCCCGATGAATGTGTTCCGGCTAAAAGTTCGTCAGGATTATTCGGATTAAAAACCAAACTCCAGACTCTGTGGCTTGCCAGACCCATGTCGTCGGAATCTATTCTTTTCCAACTCCAACCTGCATCTTCCGAGAAAAAGATTCCACCGTCGGCTTCCAAAGCACTGGCAACATACATCTGTTCGGGTTTCTCAGGGTTGATCAGAATACTCGCATAATTGCCGAGCGGAAGATTTCCACCACGGCGAATCCAGGTTTTACCCCAATCTTTACTCATATAGAGAGTTTGACTCGTTCCGACAAAGATATTTTCAGGTGCTGCAGAATTTGAAGCAATCGAACTGATCGGAACACCTTGGGGAATTACCGGAACTTTACTCCAGGTCGCACCGCTGTCATTTGACATAATCACACCGGATGTAGCCGTGCCAACCCAAATAACCTGCGGCATTTTCGGTGAAACGTGGATCACGGAAACCTGTTCATTAATTCCTTCACCAAGATTGATTTTCGTCCAACCTTTGGAAATATCGTAGCTTCGATACAAACCATCATTTGTTCCCGCCAAATAGCCGTTTTTCCCGTCTTCAGTATGACTTAATATATTAATTTTTTGTTCAAGTGCGGCTATCATTCCATTTTCAGCCGGTTTAGTTTCGGGTTCGACGGGTTGTGATCTACTGCTTCTGCGGCTTCGTCTGACAGTTGTTGTAACAGGCTTCGGAACAGTTAATTGTTTCCAGCTCAAACCTCTGTTGATTGACTCGAAAATACCGAAGTTGGTAGCAAGATAGATTTTATTGGGATCAATCCTGTCCTGAACTATTGAATAAGTAATCGTGGTATCAGTGTCTATACCGGCAACCGAAGATTTCCAGTTTGCTCCGGCATCATCACTCGTAAAGATAAATCCGCCGCCTGTTGCCGTATTTATAGTTGTCGAATAAAGTCTATTCGGTATTTCAATGTCAGGAACAATATTGTATGTAAAACGACTGCTGAAATTGCCGTTCTGGAGTTCAAAATTATTTCCGCCGTCGTTGGAAACCATCACCCCATAATTATTTGTGCCGATAAAAACTCTGTTCGGAGCATCGGGGTGAACAGCAATCGAATTGATTTCAATATCTTTAGATGTCGTCAAGCGAAAGTTTCTGCCGCCATTTGTTGACATCCAGAAGCCTTCGGTTGTTCCGGCATAAATTGTTCCGGCTCTGCCCGGATTATACAAAATGTCGCGGGTTCGACGCGATTGCGATGGAATTCCATTAACCTTAGTCCAATTTTCACCACTATTAACGGATTGATAAATACCACTGCAAGCCCCGACGACTAAATTGTCGGGATTTTTTGGATCAATATCTACCGCAAAAACATCGGAATCATCAATCATCCCGTTTTTAATAAGTTTCCAACTGTTTCCACCGTCGGTAGTTTTATATGCACGCCACCAAGTTCCGGCATAAATTGTATTGACGTCTCGCGGATCAACGGCTAATGAATTCAGTTTTTTAGGTGCCGTTGCGGATGAAAATTTCTTCCAGGTTTCACCGGAATCTTTGGAAACCCAACCTCCTTCAACCGTACCCACCAAGATCATATTCGGATCAAGCGATGATTGAATCATTGCGTGGATAGCTTCATTTTTCAGTTCTTTAGCTTCCTTCCACGTTTTTCCGCCATCTATGGTTTTGAAAAAACCGCCGGGCGATTTATGCCGATGACCGGATGTGTATATAATATTTGAATCGCGGGCATCAACTATCAGATTATCCAGGATAAGTTGCGGACGTTTCAGATTAACCAGTAACTGCCAGCTGATTCCCGCGTTGTATGAAGCATAAACCTGTCCGTCTAGTGTGGTTATGAATAAATGATCTTTGTTTTTGGGGTCAATTGTTATCGAACGGACATCTCCACCGCTTGGTCCAACCGTCCGCCAATCGTTAAAACTACTTGCCGTATCACCTGCACTCACAACTAAAGTTGCAAGACAAATAAAAGCCAGACTGATCCATACTTGCCGGATTTTTAGATTTTTCATTGATTTCATAATTTTATTGTATTTCAAGGTAAAATTAAATTCACGCTAATAGCAGCGTTTGGAGAGTTAGAGATATGACGTAGAAACAACAAACCGTTTGCTATGATGTATAAAACATCCTAGTTTGTTGTCCGATAAATTTATATAAGTTAAAAAAGTGTAACGAGCTATGTGGTTTTTTGGTAAAGCTGTTCGGCTTCGGTTGTTCAGATGTATCTTAAACGCTTTTACTATAAAAAGTAAAGTTTAAAATGATAAAAGCGGGTGTCATACAAATTCGTACGACACCCGCTTTTAATTTATGTCTTCATCTCAAAAAGAGATTCAGAGCTAAAGGTTTACTCGTTAATATCACTCGGGTCTCCACCTTGCGGAACAATCCATAGTCTTGTTCTGATACCGGATTCGACACCGCCATTAACAAATACGATTCTGCTGGCATCATAGCGGCGGAATCGGATGTGATCTCTTATCAGTTTTTCTCTAGCAGCAACCTGTCTTGCAGTACCGTAGTTAATTACATAACCGGTAGAATCAGGTTCGTTTTGAAGTCTGATAAATAAGTTGTCAATTCTTGCTCTTACCTCATTATTCGGTAAGCTTTCAAATTCATCAATTAAGTCATTTCCAATTGTACCTGCGATGATACCCGTTTCAGTAATACTTCCATCACAACCGCAATCATTCGGGAGTCCTTCGATATTAAGGGTTGCAGTAACCGTTGTATCTGAACGTCCTTCGGTATTGACTGTGATTCTGGTTGTACCCTGACCACTGATAATGTCACCATTATCAACATCCCAGTTGTATCTTAAACCGGTTGAATCACCAACAACATTTGCTGTAAATACCATATTCTCACCCGGTTGAACTGCAGCCGGTGGTGGTACTATTGTAATTGTTGCCGGACATATACAATCAACTGGAGGTAATTCACAATTACAACTTTCGACTGTTATGGTTTCGGTTTTTGTTTCGCTGCAAACTCCGCAGCCATCGTCAACGCCGACTGTAACAGTATAGGTTCCCGGTTGAACACCGGATAAATCCCAACTAACATTTGCACCTTGTCCGACAATGCGTCCGCCCGAAACCGTATAGTTATAGGTAAGAACATCATTCTCAGGATCGGTAGCATTTGTTGTGAGACTAACCGTTGAATCATCAGGACAGGTTTCACCCTCAACAGGACGTTGTCCAGCAGGACACGGAAGTTTAACGGTACTGTCACTAACGTCAACCGAATTGATAACAGCCGGTCGATTTAGAATTTCAGCCTGACGATTATTACGTCTTCCGATAAAGAACTGTCCCATAAAACCGTGCGGGTCAGATGATGTTCTGAATCCCGGCGGCACTCCGGTAAATGTAGTATTAAGTGTTGCATTAGCATTGTTGCCTAAAACCGTAACAGTATTGTTCACATCGTCTTTGAAATAATCTCTATCTTGCTGATTAGCATGATAACGATATGCGACACTGAATCCTAACCAACGTGCCGGAAAAATACGTACACCGGCTAATCCGTCAATCGGATCATTTTGAAAGGCATTAGGCGTTCTTCCGCCGACATATTGTAATGAACGAACTTCCAGAATAGGTTGGAAATATCTATTAACAGGGAAATCCACACCGAGTGCGGCAATCAGTTCATCCCCACGATCTAATAAGACAGCATCAGTCCCAAACGCATCGGATTTAACACTGCTATTGTAAATGTAGCCGACGTTTGCAGAAAGATTTACCCATTTTCTTAAACGGGCATCGGCAAATCCGATCAAACCGATATCGCCGCGGTTGCTAAATATATTTGCCCCGCCGCCGCCCGGACTTGCACCACGCTGTAATTGGTTAAATCCACCAGCATCATCCGCACTATCACCATAAAACCGATAAAAAGGAATGATTCCTAAACCAACCGGATTATTCGGTCCGGTAAAGCGGATTTTTCCACCAACCGTATATGTGCTGAATGAAGATTCGCCGTATGTGCGACCGATAAACGGTGCATCCGGCAAATAACTTGGTGCTAAAGCAAATACTGTCGGTGCTGTTGAACCTCTACCGATACCAGTGAATTCAGGTCCCAAAGTAACTGTTTGCAGAACCACACCCGGCAAAATACTTCCATAGACGGAACCTATTCCGGGGAAAAGATCAGCTCCACCACCGTCGGTTCGCGGTGTGCCTAAAGCAAGTGACCCAAATGGAGATCCAAATGTATTTTGGAATACTTGCCGACACTGTGCCTGATCAGTTGCAGTAAGTTGAGTAGAATTACAATTAAATCCAAAAGTACCGCCATTTCCACCAACAAATGGAAACTGAGCAAAAAATTGGTTTCCTGCCGGTCTGAACACACCTACATTAGCAGTAGTGCCGCCCGGTCCTAAGACGATAGCAGCTCTGTTGCCAAATGTAGCATTAGGCAAGTAAAAACTTGAAAGATTAGCCGGTGAATTAACTTTAACTCCCCGATATCCATCCGTATTGAAGAAAAGTTCCACGTGGTCGCTTAAACCAATTTGGAAACTTAAAGGAACTTCAACAATATCAACATCACCCGGATCACGATCATAGTTGCTGTAGGCTATGCTGAAGGTGAACTCCCCTCTTCTCAAGGTTTGTCCATCATAAACTGTAAAAAGACCAGTCGGACCACCCACCGGACCCCCTGTTCCCACAGTCGGGGCAGTATTTCTTGGGTCTTTCTCCGACCTTAAAGTTTGAGCCGACACTGTAAATATAAGTGTCAAAATAGTAAGCGAAATTATAAACGCTTTTTTCGCGAGTTTCATCACATTCCTCCGCCGAAAATATTAAATTTAGATTTTTAAAATTCAAAAAGGTAGCTAACAGAAAGAGATAATAACATAAGTCTTATCAATAAGCTACAAAATTATTGCTGCTTTAAATACATACTCAAAATTAAATTGCAATGAGAGATGGTATTCATAAGGTAAATCAAAAACATTTGATTTTTACAAAGTTATAAGGGAGTTATGAAAAAAGTCAATATAATTATTATAATAACTAAAACTCCCTATGAGTTTAGACAATACTTTAGTTCGAAGATAAAATCAAGCATTAATAATCATTTAACCCAAATAAATTCAAAAATTTAATAGCAAACGAAAAAAACTTACATTTCAAAATTACGTATTTATAATGAGATATAGATATTTCAATTAGATTTCCGTCAAAACTTCATTCATCGCTCCGCTTCTGAAACCTTCTAAATCCAATGTAATATACTTGAATCCGATTCCGCGAAATTTTTTCGCCAATAGATTCGTCATTTCTACATTTAGAGCTTTTTCCAATTCTTTTGCTGATATTTCCAAACGAACTAATTCATTATGATAACGAACCCGAAATTCATTAAATCCCAAATCCCGCAAAATTTCTTCACCTTTTTCTATTTTACTCAACTTTTTGATAGAAACGGGAATGCCGTATTGAATTCTTGATGCCAGACACGGACTCGCGGGTTTATCCCAAGTTTCAAGTTTCTGCTTTCTGCTTAAAAAACGTATTTCTTCTTTTGTAAATCCGATTTTGCTCAAAGGACTTTGAACTTTATTTTCCTGTGCGGCAATACTTCCGGGACGAAAATCCTTTAAATCATCGGCATTTGCCCCGTCTATAATAAAATTAATATTATTTTTCTCCGCAATTTCCGACAGTTTCGTGTAAAGTTCGGTTTTGCAGAAATAACAACGATTCGTCGGATTGGAGACATAATCTTTATTTTTCAATTCATCCGTTTCTATTACTAAATGTCTGAAATCAAAATCTCCGGCGATTTTATACGCTTCTTCCAGTTGTTTTCTGGAAACACTCGGAGATTTTCCCGTCACGCAAAGTGCCTGATCGCCCAATTCCTGCGTGGCGATCAGAGCCAAATATGAACTGTCAACCCCACCTGAAAATGCAACCAACACCGATTTCATCTCACGCATCCTAGAACGAAGCGTCTGTTCTTTTTTTTGAGGTTCTGTTTTTATAAACTTTTTCGGATTAATTTTTGTTTTGACTGAAGACATATTTTCATTCTGTTTTAGTTAAATGCAATCTTAACTTAGCAGTTGGCTGGTAAGCAAATTAGAACAAATAACATTTTGAAAAAACTTTTATAGACGGAATTTGCTTACTCGTGTTAATATTTTTAATACATAAATACATTTATCGGGCAGAATTTTTTATAATCATCGGAAAATCTATATTAATGAATCGTTTTACCAAATTTCATAAATTATCTATTTATTCTTTAACGGCAATTTTATTATTTGCGTTTGCCGTCAGTCCTTTAAATGTAAATGCTCAGGACGAGGAAGAATTTTCGCAGGAAGAATTTTCGCAGGACGAAACTATTCAGAATGATCCGATAAAACTTTTTAATCAAGCCCAAGATGCCCACGCCAAAGGTGAATTTCAGACAGCAGTTAAATTTTACAGGGAAGCAATCAACGCCCAGCCGAAATTTCCCGAAGCGGAATATCAACTCGGCAATGCCTTTGAATCATTAAATAAAACGGGCGATGCCGAAAAAGCATTTCGCCGAGCCTTGGAATTGCGTCCCGATTGGACGCTTGTAATGTCCGCACTCGGTTCGCTGCTTTTAAATAAAGGTTCGCTTGCCGAAGCCGAAAACCTTTTGATCCGGGCAATAGATTTAGATGGAATGAATTTTCCCGCCCTTGCGGCTTTGACGCAACTGCGGCTTCAGACAAACCCTTCGGATGCGGAATTGAAAGATTTACTGAAAAAAATTCAATATCTGACAACAAAAGCCAATCCGCCCGCGTCCATCTGGTCTTCACGTGGTGCTTTGGAGAGAAAACTCAAACTTAGAGATGCTGCCGGAGTCAGCATTAATAAAGCACTTTCGATTGACCCGAAAAATTATTTTGCATTAACGGAAAAAATCGAGTTGTCATTATTGGAAGGTGATTTTGATTCAGCGATTGCAAATTCAGATAAGCTGCAGCAAATCGCTCCGAATCTGGAAATTGCCAGAATTCTGCTCGCAAAATCTTATGCTTTAAGCGGAAATTCAAAATCTGCTTTGAATGTTTTGGCAAAAATTGAAAATCCTTCAAAAGATGCGGTCAATCTTAGAATCTCAATCGAATCGGCGAGCAATGAAAATATCGAAAGTCTCGAAAAATTATTGGCGGACGATGAAAATAATGTTTCGGTTTTAGCCAAACTCTGTCGTCTTTCACGCACTGAAAATCCGCAGAAGGCTCTGGAATACTGCAAAAAGGCTTCGGGACTTGAGCCGAGCAATATAAATTACGCAATCGGTTTCGGGGCGGCTTTGGTTCAATTAAAAAGATATTCCGATGCGGTCAGCTTATTTCGCAATCTTTTAAATGTTTCGCCCGAAAATTATACGATTCACGCAAATCTGGCGACGGCACTTTTTCAAATGCAGGATTATGAAAATGCTAAGATAGAATATAGATGGATTACAAAACAACAGCCCGATCTTGCCGTTGCTTATTATTTTCTTGCAATTTCTCACGATAAACTGGAAGAATACATAGATGCAATGGCAAATTATCAGCAATTTTTAAGGCTTGCCGATAATGATGAACAAAAACTTCAGATCGAGAAAGTAAATTTAAGACTGCCGATATTGCAAAGACAGATCAAAAACGGCAAAGGAAAAAAAGGGAGATAAAAAATGGAAAGCAATATAAAAATTTATGCAAAAAGTTTAAGAGCGACTTATTTATTAAGTAAAAAACAAATTTTAATGCTCATAATGATTTTGGCTGCTTGCGGATTCCTTTGTTTTCCCGAAAATTCCTCTGCTCAACAAAAACTCGATGATATTGTTCCGCCGCCGCTGAATATCATAACTAAAGATGAAAAAAACCAACTCGCTGCCGAAACAAAAATGAAAAACCGAACGAAATTGGCTTTGGAATTAATGGATTTGCGTTTAATGAAGTCTGCAAAATTTCTTGAAAATAACGAATACCGCAATTCGCTTGACGAACTCGGCGGATTTCAGGCGTTGGTTAGAAATACCTTGAATTATTTGAAGGAGTTTGAAGGAAGAAGTGCATCTTTGAAAAATTTCAAGAGATTTGAAATGACTTTGAGAACATTTTTGCCCAAACTCGAATTTATCAGGCGTGAAATGCCTTTAGAATATAGTTATCACGTCAGACAAATGATGAAATTCGTTCACGACACCAGAAGCAGAGCAATCGAACCGATGTTCGGAAATACTGTTATCTCCGATAAGGGAAATAATTAATTATGAAAAGTTTAAGATATATCCTTATCAAAGGAACTATTTTCTCGACAGTTTTAATTGCCTTAACATTTGTTTTCGGCTTGCAGCAAGTGCCGGCTCAACGGAACGATCATTTGACCGATAAGGAAACCGAGCTTGTCCGCGAGGCTCAGGAAATTGACCGGCGGATGGAAGTTTTTATCAAAGCCATCGAAAGACGCTTTTTGGTTTTGGAAAATAAAAGCGAAACTCTTTCAAAGAAAGAAGCAAAACAAATAGAAAAAGACTCCGAATTATGGGGCGATCTGCCGACTTCTTCACGCACCAAACTTCTTTCCGACATCGAAGAAATTCTGAATGAAGCGATCAATAATATAGATGACGCTGCTTCCAGAGATTCCAAAAGCCAACTTTTCCCAAAAGCGGTTTATAAATTAGCCGACGCAGCAAAAGAATTTGTCCCAAAACTTAAAACCTTCTACGACTCTGCTAAAACAGAACGCGAACAAGCCTTAACTTATCAGGCAATTGAATACTGTAATATGATTATCGAAGCCTCTTCAAAAGTCGGAAAACCCGTCGAAAAAACTAATAAGCAGAAAAAGGATAAAAGTTAGTCAAATGCTGAAGCCGAATCCGAAAAAATTCTTTGATATTGAAAAAAATGTTAAAGAATACATTGAAGCGTGCGAAGGAATAGACGGCAGATTTTTGATAGAAATTCTCAAAAAATATCTAAAGCCGAATGCAACAGTTTTAGAACTCGGAATGGGTGCGGGCAAAGATTTAGACATTCTTAGCAAAACCTTCGAACCAACCGGTTCAGATAATTCACAAATTTTTCTGGACATTTATAAGCAAAAAAATCCTGACGCAGATTTGATTTTACTTGATGCCGTAACTTTAAAGACTGACAGAAATTTCGACTGTATTTATTCAAACAAAGTTTTGCATCATCTTTCAAAACAAGACTTTAAGAAATCTGTCAAACTTCAAAAGGAACTATTAAACAATAATGGTATTTTGTTTCACACATTTTGGCTCGGCGAAAAAGAAGCAAAATATCAAGATCTGAATTTTATTCAATATAAAATAAATAATCTTCAGGATTTATTTGAAAAAGAGTTCAGGTTGATCAAAATTGATACTTATCAGGAAATGAATATTAATGATTCGATCTACTTAATATTTAAAGTTGATTAGATTTATAAAAATTTGAGTAAAATTATTCTAATAAATCAAATCTTGACGCTTCCAACTTGCGAGTGTTAGTTTCTTTTTTTACACTTACTTTTTACAAAAATTATGTCAGATACAAATTTGCAGAAAACACCGCTTAATGAAGTTCATCGTGAATTAGGCGGAAAAATGGTTGATTTCGGTGGTTGGGATATGCCCGTGCAATACACCGCCGGAACAATGAAAGAGCATCTTCGCACACGCGAATTTTGCGGACTTTTTGATGTTTCGCATATGGGCGAAATTTTTGTCGAAGGCGAAGATGCAATCGAATTTGTCAATCGTATTACCACCAATGACGTTACAAAATTGGTTGACGGACAGGCACATTATTCGGCTTTTACAAAAGAAGACGGCACGGTTGTTGATGATTTATTAGTTTATCGTTTTTTTCACGACAAACTTCTTCTCGTGGTCAATGCGGGAACAACCGAAAAAGATTGGGATTGGATAAATTCGCAGCTTAAAGATGAAAAGGTAACTCTGACAAACGCGAGCAAGGATTATTGTCAAATCGCAATTCAAGGTCCAAAGGCGATTGAAATTGCTCAAAAACTTACCGACACCAATCTGGAAGACATCAAATACTATCATTTTACCGTCGGAAAATTTGACGGAATCAACGGTGCGATTATTTCCCGAACGGGTTACACGGGTGAAGACGGTTTCGAGATTTACGCCGATGCCGAATATGCCGAACAAATTTGGAACAAACTTTTGGAAACGGGAAATTACGGCGAAGAAGAAGGAATACTTCCCTGCGGTCTGGCGGCTCGAAATACTCTGCGGCTCGAATCGGCAATGTCGCTTTACGGACACGAGATCAGCGATGAGATTACACCGCTCGAAGCAAATTTGGGTTGGATTTGTAAATTAAAAACTGATTTTATCGGGTGTGATGCTTTAAAAAATCAAAAAGCGGAAGGTTTGAAAAAGAAACTTGTCGGCTTTGAATTAACCGATAAAGGAATCGCCCGCGACGAAATGGATGTTTATATAAACGACGAAAAAGTCGGCTATGTTACGTCTGGAAGCCACGCCCCATATTTGAAAAAATCAATCGGTTTGGCTTTTGTGCCGACAGAGTTTGCAAACGTCGGGCAAGAGATTAAAATTGATGTCAGAGGAAAAAAACTCGCGGCGGAAATTGTGCCGACACCATTTTATAAAAGAGAAAAATAAATTATAGAAACAGCAATAAAAATCATGGCAAACAATATACCTGAAGAATTAAAATATACAAAAGACCACGAATGGATTTCGATTGACGGCGATGTAGCAACAATCGGAATTACGGATTATGCACAACACGCACTCGGCGATGTAGTTTTTGTCGAACTGCCGAATGATGGCGACAACTTTAACGCTCACGATGCTTTCGGGTCGGTTGAATCGGTTAAAGCCGTGTCCGAAATTTTCACGCCCGTTGCCGGTGAGATAGTTGAATCAAATGAAGACTTGAATGACACACCGGAAGCCGTCAATGATGATCCATACGGCGATGCGTGGCTCATAAAAATCAAAATGGACAATTCCGGCGAAGCCGATGCACTTTTAACTGCCGAAGAATACAGCGAATTCCTAGAATCAGAAGAAGACTAATTCCATTTTGGATTTTAGATTTTGGATTTTGGATTGATGAACAATAATATATTCATTAATTGCACAAAATTAATCCAAAATCGCAAATCCAAAATCCCAAATCCAAATGAGATATATTCCAAATTCACCCGAAGAGCGTCAGGAAATGCTTGAAGAAATCGGGCTTTCATCGGCGGAAGATTTATTTAGATCTATTCCAGCCGACGTTTTATTAAACCGCAAATTAGAAGTTACGCATCCGCTTGCCGAAAATGAAGTTATCGGCAGAATGGAAAATTTTGCCGAAACAAATACTGCTTCACGCAAAACTTCATTCCTTGGCGGCGGCGTTTATTCGCATTTTTCGCCCACAGTTGTTGACCATTTAATTCAACGAAGCGAATTTTTTACGTCTTACACGCCTTATCAGCCGGAAGTTACGCAAGGAACTTTACAGTATATTTTTGAGTTTCAAACATTGGTTTGCCAACTGACCGGAATGGATGTTGCAAATGCCTCGATGTATGACGGTTCGACCTCGATGGCGGAAGCGTTTTTGATGGCTCAGAGAGTTACGCGACGCGACAAAGTTCTCGTGGCGGAAACTGTTCATCCCGAATATCTGCAAGTTGCTGAAACTTACACACAACACGGCGACTTAACGCTCGGCACAATTGGTTTTGATGCCAAGTCAGGACGAATTTTGAGCGATGATTTGAGTAAATTAGACAAAGAAACCGCCGCAGTCGTGATTCAATCACCAAACTTTTTCGGTTGCATCGAAGACTTAAATACCATCGCCGACAAAGCCCACGAAGTTGGAGCATTGTTGATCGTCGTTGTAACAGAAGCTATTTCATTCGGATTATTAAAAACTCCGGGCGAATGTGGTGCGGATATTGTCGTTGCCGAAGGTCAGAGTTTCGGAATCCCGATGTCTTACGGTGGACCGCACGTCGGACTATTTGCCTGCAAACAAAAATATGTGCGAAATATGCCCGGCAGACTTGCCGGCGTTGCGTATGACAAAAATGGAAATCGCGGTTTTGTGCTGACTTTGGCAACCCGCGAACAACACATCCGACGTGAAAAAGCTACATCAAACATTTGCACAAACCAGGGTTTGATCGCACTTGCGGCAACAATCTATATGGAAACAATGGGCAAAAAAGGTTTGCAGGAAGTCGCAATGCAAAACGCCCAAAAAGCTGCTTATGCGGCAAAAAAGATTTCTGAAACTGAAGGTTATTCGCTCGCTTTTGATTCACCGAAATTTAATGAATTTGTTGTAACAGGAAAAGGCAATGCAGAAGAACTTCTCGAAAGAATGCGACAAGACGAAAATATTTTAGGCGGAATCGCTCTATCCAAATATTACGAAGACCGCCCGAATGATTTTCTCGTTTGCGTTACCGAAACAAACACGAAAAATCAGATTGATAGTTTGATCGAAGCATTAAAATAAAATGTTTGTTCCTGATCCCGAAGTAACATTTATACAGCAATTTATAATGTATAGCTTTTTTATCGGGATGCCGATTTTGCTGTTTACATTAATTGTGTTTATGGTCGTAAAATCGGTCAGGCAAAACAGCAGTTCGAGAAAATGTCCGCATTGTGCCGAGTTTGTTAAAAAAGATGCCGAAAGATGCCGCAGATGCGGGAAGAATTTGGGCGAGAATATAGAAAATAAATAATGAGTATTACAAAAGTTACACAACATCCGACGCAAAATGAAAATTTTGAGTGTTCGCATCGTGTGATCTTTGATGATTGTCGTGTAGCTTTATCGAGATTAACAGATGATATTGCCTTAACTTTTCTTGATCCGCCGTTTAATCAAAACAAGAAATATGCTTCTTATGATGATAATTTGCCTGAAAATGAATACTGGCAGAACTTAACTGATATTTGCAAACAGATTTTTCGATTAACAAATGCCGGCGGTGCGATTTATTTTATGCAACGTGAGAAAAATGCGGAAAATGTTTTGCGTGTTCTGCGGGAAACGGGTTGGACTTTGCAGAATTTAATTATCTGGAAAAAAATGACATCCGCCGTTCCTTCGACTCTGCGATTTGGGAAGTCTTTTCAAATTATCACATACGCCACGAAAGAAAAACGTCCGAAAATTTTCAACCGTTTGCGGATTGATCCACCGCTTCTCAAACATCAAAAAAAGAAGCGTGAAAACGGGATTTTTGTAACGGATATTTGGGATGATATACGGGAATTGACCAGCGGTTATTTTGCGGGCGATGAACCGATCAGAGAAAAAAGCGGCGAGCGTTTTCATAAACAACAATCGCCGATTGCTCTACTCTTGCGAATAATTTTGACTTCGAGCAAAGTTGGAGATTGTATTTTCGATCCCTTTAGCGGAACAGGAACTTCGGCAATTGTTGCAAAACAGTTACAGAGAAATTCGATAAGTATTGAAATAGATAAAGAAAATGTCGATTGTATAAAAAATCGTCTGTCAGAAATCAGACGCGAAGACAATATTAATAAATTCTATAATGATTACAAATGCACGGAAAATTTAGATAAAATTTGGGGAACGAATCCAATTTTAACTGTTAAATCAAAACAAAAAGCATCTTCAACAATTTACTAATTTATGAGTTCATCAATTTATCACTTCTTCAAAGATTTAGCAGAAAATAGAAATTCGTTAAAAATGATTAGTAAATTGGACGATTTTTCGTTTGATGAAAATTTGCTTTCTTTCAAACGTGCGGGACAATTTCCCGATTTGGCAATAAGAATTTGTAAAGATGATGAACTTTTTACAGGCGGAGAATTAATTGAATTAAAAGACAGCAAAAGTTATACAGTTTCTTCTTTTAATTCAACAATCCCTACGGGGGAAAAGGAAATTACCCAAATTATTAAAAGTGAAAATAGTGCGATTTTACAAGAAATGAAAATAGCTGGCGATGATGTTTATTCAATGTCTGAGCGTGAGGTGTTTTATCTGATTCGCGGAAAGAAAAAGGAACATTGTAAAATTGTTCTCGTTCACGGAAGCTTTTTTGAAACCGTCAAAGTTTCCGAATTGATTACTAAATCGTTTAGTCAGGTTTTACAGGAAACGATTAAAAATAATGATTTGGAGATTGATGAAGAAACAGTAAAAATTTTAGAATCATTATTTTCGGAACAGACGAGTTTCAGTAAAGTGCGAAATGTTGAAAAAGCATCCGTAAAACTGAGATTCCGAATAATGACTGAAGTTAAAGCTGAAGGAAATATCTTAAATACTAAAAAATATCCACAGATTTCGGATAACACTTTGAACTTGGTTTTTCCGTCAAAGAATGCTGATGATGACCAATTGCATTTTGATAAAATGAGTGTTGTCTTTGGAGATTTACAAAAATTTGAAATATTTCATATCAAACATCATTTTAACGGTAACTTTCTGATTTTTCAGTTGCCACTTTGAATAAATTTATGAGTATTACAAAAGTTACACAACATCCAACGCAAAATGAAGCGTTGATCTTTGAGCGTTCACAGACTGGCAGAGTCGGTTACGCTTTGGCGAAACTGGACGTGGAAGAAACTAATATTGACGAGATAATTCCCGCCGAACTTCGACGTGATGACGATTTGGAAGGCGTTCCCGAAGTTTCGGAAGTTGATGTTATTCGTCATTTTACGCGAATGTCAACGTGGAATTTTTCGATTGACTTGGGAATGTATCCTCTCGGTTCCTGCACGATGAAATATAATTCCCGCTTGAACGAAAAGGTTGCCCGAATCGGTGGATTTACGAATTTGCATCCGCTTGCACCTGAATCAGAATCGCAAGGTGCTTTGGAGTTGATCTATCAGTTGCAGGAAGATTTGGCAGAAATCACGGGACTTCCCGGTGTTTCATTGCAACCGGCGGCGGGAGCTCACGGCGAGATGACGGGCGTGATGGTAATTCGTGCATTCTTAGACAAACGCGACGGCGAAGCATCAAAAGACCGCCGCGTGATGCTCATTCCCGATTCTGCCCATGGGACAAATCCCGCTTCGGCAAAACTTGCCGGATTTACCGTTAAAACAATTCGTTCAACCGAAGAAGGTTTTACGGATATGGATCATCTGAAAGAGCTTTGCAACGAAGGCGGAATCGCGGGTTTGATGCTGACGAATCCAAGCACAGTCGGAATTTTCGAGAAAAACATCAAAGAAATCTGCGACACGATTCACAATGCTGGCGGTTTGGTTTATATGGACGGTGCGAATATGAATGCACTCGTCGGAGTCGCACGCCCCGGGGATATGGGTGTTGATGTAATTCACTTGAATTTGCACAAAACATTTTCAACTCCACACGGCGGCGGCGGTCCGGGATGCGGTCCTTGCTGCTGCACGGCGGAACTCGAACCTTTTTTGCCGAAACCGCAGATTGTTAAAGATGGCGATAAATTCAAATTAGATCACGACCGCCCCGATTCTATCGGACGCGTCAAAGCATTTTACGGTAACTTTGGAATGATGATTCGTGCGTTGGCATATATTCAGACACACGGCGACACGGGTTTGCGTGAAGCCACCGAAGCCGCAGTTTTGAATGCACGTTATTTGTCCCATTATTTGAAAGAGGACTTTCACAAACCTTTTGAAGCCGACCCGATGCACGAAGTTATTCTGTCGCACAAATATCAAACAAGAAAAGGCGTTCACACTTTAGACATCGCCAAGCGTTTGATTGATTACGGCTTTCATCCGATGACGGTTTATTTCCCCCTAATTGTTGATGGTGCAATGCTTATCGAACCAACCGAATCAGTCGGACGACAGGAACTCGACCAATTTATTGACGCGATGAAATCCATTGATAAGGAAACACAGGAAAATCCGCAACTCGTCATTGATGCACCGCATACAACGAGAATCGGGCGACTCGACGAGGCTACGGCAGCACGAAAACCTATTTTGCGTTGGCAGCCCGATATGGAAGCAACGGCGAAAGGTGCTTAACTTTCCGTATATAATTTTTTAGAATAAAAGGCTGAGACAATTTTCTTAGCCTTTTTTTATTCTTATTATGAGTGATTTGATTAACATAAAATCTACCGACGAGTTAAAAGATAATCTGCAAAAAGAAAAGGAAAATCGCAGAACTATTTCATTTTACAAATATCACAAGATTGAAAATCCTCAAGAATTTAGAGATGAATTATTCAAAAGCCTTTCGGAATTAAATGTCTTTGGAAGAATTTATGTGGCTGATGAGGGAATAAATGCACAAATAAGCGTGCCTGAAAAAGATTTGCAAAAATTTGTGGATTATCTATTTACTTATGATTTTTTGCAATATATTCGCCTTAATATTGCTTTGGAAGATGACGGGAAATCTTTTTGGAAATTGATTATCCGGGTTCGCCGAAAAATTGTTGCCGATGGAATTGAGGATAAAAATTTCAGCGTTGAAAACAAAGGAGAATATTTAAATGCAGAAGAATTTAACAAATTAACGGAAAATCCCGAAACGGTTGTTGTTGATATGCGGAATTTTTATGAATATGAAGTCGGGCATTTTGAAAATGCGAAAGAAATTCCGGCAGACACATTTCGTGAACAATTACCGCTTGCGGCGGAAATACTTGTGGACAAACAACATAAACCGATCATAATGTATTGCACCGGCGGAATCCGCTGCGAAAAAGCGAGTGCTTATCTGCGTTATAGAGGCTTTAAAAAAGTCTATCATCTCGAAGGCGGCATCATCGAATACATTCGCAAAGTTAAGGAAAATAACCTTAAAAACAAGTTTAAAGGAAAAAATTTTGTCTTTGATGCAAGGATGGGCGAAAGAATTACCGAGGA
>JALZKH010000041.1 GCA_030859345.1 Acidobacteriota bacterium
GTCGAATGCGATGATTTCCGATTTTCTTTCACTTTCCGCTAGTTTTGCATAGACTTGGCGGAAGGACAACTAAAGTCTTGCACTGAAAGTGCATAGCTTTTACTAGCGTGTTTAAAATAGTAAAAAGTAAAAAAAATGAGATATAAATAAATTCAAATTAATGAAAACAAATTCAAGTTAAAAAGTTTTTGCCTTTTTACTTTTTACTTTTTACTTGAATTTTCGGAGAAAATTCTATGTGTTTAGCAGTTCCAGGAAAAATTACAAAAATTTACGACAAAGACGATATTCAAATGGGAACGATTGATTTTGACGGCATCACGAAAGAGATTTGTCTTTCGTATGTGCCTGATATAAAGATCGGCGAATACGCACTTGTTCACGTCGGTTTTGCGATGCAGAAGCTCGACGAAAAATCGGCACTCGAAACCTTGCAGATGTTTCGGGAATTGGGCGTTTTGGAAGAAGAATTGAATGTTCAAGAACAAAGCGATGCGGTGGCAAGTTGAAAAATCGAAGAAAGAAATTTAACCATCCCGCGATTGCGTGTTCACAGATAGACACAGATTTTTAAGGGATTTTAAGATGATTTTTAAATTGTTTTTATCTATTTTTTATCCGTGTCCATCTGTGATTATCTGTGGTTAATATTCTCAAAAAAACTCTGTGTCGCTCTGTGGCTAAAAATTCTTAATAAGGAGTAAAAAAATGAAATATATGGACGAATTTCGTGATCCTGAATTGGCACGAAACTTATTTGACGAGATTGAATCTATAACAACTAAAAACTGGGCGATTATGGAAGTTTGCGGCGGGCAGACGCATTCGATCATACGCAACGGGATTGACCAACTCCTGCCCGAAAAGATCGAACTGATCCACGGACCCGGCTGTCCCGTCTGCGTTACGCCGCTTGAATTGATTGACAAAGCTCTGGCGATTGCCGCAAAACCGAATGTAATTTTCTGTTCATTCGGCGATATGCTCCGCGTTCCGGGAAGCGAAAAGGATTTGTTCCGCATCAAGAGTGAAGGCGGCGATGTCCGCACGGTTTATTCTCCTCTCGATACCGTCAAACTTGCGAAAGATAACCCTGACAAGGAGGTTGTGTTTTTCGGAGTCGGTTTTGAAACGACCGCACCGGCAAATGCGATGGCGGTTTTTCAGGCAAAACAGCAAAATTTAACAAACTTTTCAATGCTCGTTTCGCACGTTCTCGTCCCGCCCGCAGTCGCCGCAATTATGGAATCTCCGGCTAATCGCGTCAACGCATTCTTGGGTGCGGGGCATGTCTGCACGATTATGGGTTACGAAGATTATCCACCGTTGACGGAAAAATACAACGTGCCGATTGTAATCACGGGCTTTGAGCCTCTCGACGTTTTAGAAGGAATCCGCCGTGCCGTAATCCAACTGGAAGAAGGACGTGCGGAAGTCGAAAACGCTTACGAGCGAATCGTCAAACTCGAAGGCAATGCGGTAGCTAGAAAAATGCTCGACGATGTCTTTGAAGTAAAAGACCGTGCGTGGCGTGGCATCGGTGTGATCCCGAACAGCGGTTGGAGTCTTGCGGAAAAATACCGCGATTTCGATGCCGAATATAAATACGATGTAACGGGAATCGAAACGCACGAATCCGAACTATGCCGAAGCGGCGAAGTCCTCCAAGGCACGATCAAACCCCACGAATGCCCCGCCTTCGGCAAAGAATGCACCCCAAGAAAACCCCTTGGTGCAACAATGGTTTCATCAGAAGGAGCGTGTGCGGCTTATTACAACTACGGAAGATTTGCGGCGACGGCGAAATAGATTTTAATGGGAACATTTTGCTGTAAATATTGTCTAAACAAATATGGGAAAATTAAAAATATACTTAACTTTATCTTTTACGATAATTTGTTTAATGATTTTGTCACTAAATGTTTATTCGCAAAGTGAGCAACAAAAGGATTCAATTTTGTTGCCTGTTCGAGTAAAAGAAAAATGGGGATACATCAACGAAAAAGGCAAAATTGTTATAAAACCTCGTTTTTGGGCGGCGGGAAATTTTTCCGAAGGATTTGCATCAGTTAGAGATGAGGATGGGTGGTTTTATTATATTGATGAGAACGGAAAATCAATAACCAATGGCAAAATATATCGGTTTGCTGATGACTTTTCGGAAGGTTTAGCCGCAGTTCAAGAAAATTCTAATGACAAAATCGGGTTTATTAATAGAAGTGGAAATGTTGTTATCAAACCAAGATTTGATAATTTTACAGGCAAAATTGTTGGTAGTTTCAAAGATGATTTAAATTATGTTTATCTTGATGGAAAAATTGGTTTTATAGATAAAACAGGCAATTTTGTAATAGAACCTATCTTTGACGGTGATGCTGTCTTAAATGCAACACCTTTTTCTGAAAATCTTGCCACAATACGACAAAATGGCAAATATGGATTTATTGATAAAAAAGGAGAAATTCAAATAACTCCGCAATTTGAAACCGCTTCTCCTTTTTCTGAAGGATTTGCGGCAATATCATTTGATCGTCTAAAATTTGGATATATTGATAAATCGGGCAAAATCGTTATCGAGCCAAAATTCGACTGGGCATATTCGTTTTCAGAAGATTTAGCCGCAGTTAATATCGGAATGGCTTGGCACGGACATCAGAAATCTGGCGGAAAATATGGATTTATTGATAAAACAGGTAAAGTTGTAATTGAAGTAATATTTGATGCCGTTAATCCATTTTCAGAAGGTTTAGCTCCAGTTTCGGTTGCTGGAAAATGGGGATTTATTGATAGAACTGGAAAAATTCAAATAAAGCCGCAGTTCGATTGGGCTGAGAACTTTGAGCAAGGAATTTCAAAAGTTACAGTTGGAGAGAAAATTGGTTATATCAACAAAAATGGAAAATATATTTGGAAACCAAGTTAAAATTATTATTATTTTGTTATTAACACTATTAAAGCCTACGAAGAAGTTGTTGATTTTATTGCCGCAGGGATGACTCCGCAGAGTGTGATTGATTTTCGTCCTTCGGAAGCGGCACAGGAACGAGTTACAGATTTGTTGTCGCGTGAAAAAGACGGTGAATTGTCGGCGACGGAAAAGAGCGAACTTAATCATTATATGCAACTTGAACATCTGATGCGTTTGGCAAAGGTGCGTGCGAGAGATTTATTGACGAATGAGTAAATGAAATTTTAGTTTCTAAGTTTTAGTTTTACTGGTATTATTTTAGTTATGGATTATCGAGATATTATTACAATCGAAGCGGGTAAAAGAAGCGGTCAGCCGTGTATTCGGGGTTTGCGAATGACTGTTCAAGATGTGCTTGAGTATTTGGCTAGTGGAATGACGGAAGAAGAAATTTTAGATGATTTTCCAGATTTAACACACGAAGATATTCGAGCTTGTTTAGCATTTGCTGCTGACCGTTAAAGACGGCTTGCCGTTTTGCCTCAGTATGAAATTACTGTTTGATTAAAATTTATCTTGGCGGCTTCCGCAAAAATTAGCCGAACTTTTTCCCGACAGTTTGCATATCCGAGAAATTGGAATGAAAGAATCTCAAGATGTTGATATTTGGAATTGTGCCAAAGAAAACGGTTTCGTCATTGTTACGAAGGATATGGATTTTCAACAACGTAGCTTATTGTTCGGGCATCCACCAAAAGTCGTGCGTTTACGTGTCGGAAATTGCACGATGCAAACGATAGAGGATTTGTTACGGCAATATACGGAAATCATTCATTTATTTGAGTTGGACGAAACGAAGTCGTATTTAGTTCTTCCTTGATAATACGAAAATAAAAATATGAACGACCAGCTTTTACTTGAACGAATTACATTAAACCCTAAAGTTATGGTTGGTAAGCCTGTGATTAAAGGCACACGCTTGACCGTCGAGTTTATTTTGAATCTATTGGCTCACGGTGCAACGATGGCTGAGATTTTGGATGAATACGACGGATTAAAACCCGAAGACATCAAGGCGTGTTTGCTCTTTGCCAAGGAATCATTGAACCGAACGGAATTTATGCCGCTTGTAACGGAGTCGGTGTAGAATGCGTTTTTTGGTTGATGAATGCACTGGTTCTAAAGTCGCAAACTGGCTACGCGATGAAAATCATGAAGCATTTTCGGTGTTTGACGAAGCACGCGGGATTTAGGATGACGAAGTTTTAGAAAAAGCCTTTTCCGAAAATTGGATTTTGATAACTAATGACAAAGATTTCGGCGAGATGGTTTTTCGGGAAAGACGAAAGCATCACGGCGTAATTTTTCTTCGATTGGACGACGAGCGAGCCGCTAACAAAATAGAAGTTTTAAGGAAACTATTAGAAAATTACTCTGAGAGATTGTCGGAAAAGTTTGTTGTTGCTACGGAAACAAGTGTGAAATTTGCAGGGACTCAATAAAATTGTATGAAAGATTTAGATTTTAATAGTTGGGTTTGTCCTCTACCGCTTCGGGACTATCCGAGGATTGTTTTCATTCTTCTTTACTAATTCGGCAGTTTAACAAATCAAATGTTACAATTTCTTCTGCGGAGGCATTTTTAATTTTATGATAACAATCACTTTTACAGACCGTGAAACTGAAAAAAAGGCGTTGGGTTTTTTGCTCGGACGTTTTTCGGGGCGTGTGCTGAAATCGGGTGAGCATCTAGTTCCCGAAGCGGCTCTGGAGGCACTTGCAAACCAAAACATTCCTTTTACCGTTAAAGGCAAGGCGACTTATGAGCAACAAATTGCGGCGATTCGAGATACTTCTCCCTCTACAATTTAATGACGGGCGAGAAGTTCTATCAGATTGGCTAGCTGAAGCGGTTCTGGAAATTGTCGAGAATTTTGGGGCGGCGAGTTATGAAACTCAAGGAGTTGAAGGACATTGGCGACATCAGGGAGTTACATATCGGGACAATTTGGTAAAAATCGTAATTGATGTGCCTGACGAGGAAGCAAACCGTGAGTGGATGCGTGAATATAAAATGCGTTGGAAAGAAAAACTGGAACAACTTGAATTATGGGTTGTTAGCTATACTATTGATGTTGATTAAATTGTCTTTTCATAAAGTTCATCCCTAAATTTCCCATTTATACATCCGTTTCTGATTAGAAAAATTTTATGAACGAATTAGATTTTAATAGTTGGGTTTGCCCTTTGCCGCTTCGGGATTATCCGCGAATTGTTCTCGCACACGGTGGTGGTGGGAAACTTTCAAATGAATTGGTCGAGAATCTTTTTTTGCCCGTTTTTTCTAATGAAACGCTTGATTCTTTGAGTGATTCGGCTTCTTTGGATATTTCCGAATATTTGAAAGACGGCGGACGGCTTTCTTATTCGACGGATTCGTTTGTCGTTCAACCACTTTTTTTTCGCGGTGGGAATATTGGAAATTTAGCGATCAACGGAACGGTCAACGATGTGGCGATGGCTGGGGCGAAACCGCTTTTTTTGAGTGTAGGATTTATTATCGAAGAAGGCTTTGAAGTCGAATCTTTGGGCAGAATCGTTCAAACGATGGGCGAACAAGCCCGAATTGCCGATGTCAAAATCGTTACGGGCGATACGAAGGTCGTGGACAAAGGCAAAGGCGACGGGCTTTTCATCAACACTTCGGGGATCGGCGTGATTCCAAAAGACGTAAATCTCGCTCCGAATCTTGCACAAGCGGGCGATGTCGTCATCGTTTCGGGCGAAATCGGTCTGCACGGCGTGGCGATTATGTCTGAACGCGAAGGTTTGGATTTTGATGCACCGATTGAATCCGATTGTGCGAACTTGAATTTTTTGGTCGAAGAAATGCTCGAAGTTACAAAAGAAATTCGTGTCTTACGCGACCCGACACGCGGCGGAATCGCTTCGGCTTTGAACGAGATCGCCAAAGCATCCGATGTCGGAATCGCATTGATTGAGCGAGACGTTCCCGTTCCAACGATAGTGAAATCAGCCTGTGAATTTTTAGGACTCGATCCGTTTTATGTCGCCAATGAAGGAAAATTGCTGGCAATTGTCCAGCGGGAAAAAGCCGACGAACTTCTCGAAGCAATGCAAAAAAATGAATTCGGCAAAAAAGCCGCGATCATCGGCGAAGTCGTCGAAGCACACGCGGGAATGGTTGTTGCCAAAACCGGAATTGGTGGGACGCGAGTTGTTGACATGCAACTCGGCGAACAACTTCCACGCATTTGTTAAGTCCAATAATTTCTATCAAATGAACGATAATTTATCGCTTCGCTGATGTGTGAGGCTTGAATGTTTTCGCTTCCGTCTAAATCAGCGATTGTGCGGGAAACTTTCAAAATCCTGTCGTGAGCTCTGGCGGATAATCCTTGTTTGAGCATCGCCCGTTCTAATAAAGTTTCGCTGTCTGCGTCTAATTCGCAGTATTTTTTTATGTGGCGTGGCTGCATTGCGGAATTTGAGAAAACTCCTTCGCCCGCGAATCTTTCGAGTTGGATTTTTCTTGCTTTTATAACTCTTTCACGAATCATTTCCGATGAATCGCCTTCGGGTGTGCCGCGTCCGCGAAGTTCTTTGAATTCGACGGCGGGAACGTCTATGTGGATGTCAATTCTGTCCATCAAAGGACCTGAAATTTTGCCGACATATCTTTGAATTTGAAACGGCGAACATTTGCAATCTCTCGAACTGCCAAAATATCCGCACGGGCAGGGATTCATCGAAGCGACCATTGTAAAACTTGCGGGAAATGTTAAAGTCAAAGCCGCACGCGAAATTGTAACTTCTTTATCCTCAAGTGGTTGCCGCAAAACCTCCAAAGCACTTCGGTCAAATTCGGGCAGTTCATCAAGAAACAAAATGCCGTGGTGTGCCAATGAAACTTCTCCCGGTTTTGGAATCGAACCGCCGCCGATTAAACCTGCTTGCGAAATCGTATGATGAGGATTTCTGAATTGTCTTTTTGTTACCAAACCTTCTTTATCGGTCAAACCTGCAACCGAATGAATCTTTGTAATTTCTAGCGATTCCTCAAATTCAAGCGGCGGCAAAATGGTCGGTAGACGCTTCGATAACATAGTTTTACCTGATCCCGGCGGACCAATAAGTAAAATATTATGTCCGCCCGCCGAAGCTACTTCCAACGCACGTTTTGCCGATTGTTGCCCACGAACTTCGTTGAAATCAATTCCGTATTTGACCTCTTTATGCTGCAGAATTTCAATGTCCAATTCCAACGGTTTAACCTGCGGTTCTTTCTTTTTTATCAAATCCTGACAAATATCAACCGCTTCCCGCAAATCTCTGATCGGATAAACATTTATCTCTTTTACAACCGCCGCTTCGGGAGCGTTTTCTTCGGGTAAAAGCAAGTTTTTGATGCCTTCTTCTCTCGCCCGCAGAGCGATTGACAAAGCATCGCGAACAGGACGCACGCGACCATCGAGCGACAATTCGCCAATGCTCAAAACATCAGTTAAATGTTCCGTATTTCCCAAATCGCCGTTTGCTCCCAAAATTCCGATGGCAATCGGCAGATCAAAACTCGCACCTTCTTTGCGGACATCGGCGGGAGCTAAATTTATTGTCGTTTTATGAAACGGAAAAAAGTAAGAACTGTTCGTGATCGCCGCCCGAATCCGTTCACGCGATTCACGCACGGCGGTATCGGGAAGCCCGACAATTATTACAGGCGGAGAAATATCAGCCTCACCCGCAGAAGGTTGCAGATTAACTTCAATATCAACAATCAGAGCATCAATTCCATAAACTGCAGAGGATTGTGTGAGAAATAACATAGTTTATTTTAGTTTCTTTAATTTTGGGGATGTGAAATTTATATCAGATATTCGCGGAAGTATGAAATGCAAAGAGTAAGAATAAACACGGATTTCGTTAGAGTTTCATGAGATTACTAAGACACAGTTCAGAGTTCAAACTTCAGTCTGTCTTTGATTTGGCGAAGAAAGAAACTGAAGTTTTAACTCTGAATTTAGCTGTTAAACTTACCGTTAAATCTTAAAAATCCAAGCCTGATTTGTGCTGTTCGGTTCACCGCCTCTGACAAATTCATAACCGCCGAGAATTAATGCACGCCCGTCTTTTAATAATGTTACGGAAGCATAATGCAGTGATTTTCCAAGACTTCCCGAAACCTGTTCAAACGATTTTGTTTCGGGATTGTAAATTTCCGCTTCTTCGCTTCCGCCTGCAATTAAAACTTTGCCGTTGTTTAGAAGTGTCGCGGTTTCGCTGATTTTAAAACGGGCGAAATTCATATCACTTGTCGGTGTAAAAGTTTGTTTTTCGGAATTGAAAATCTCGGCACTTTTTACCTTTCCGCCTCTATCTCTTTGATCTGAACCGCCGAAAATTAAAACATTTCCATCGGCTAATAAAACCGCGTCGTGTTTGTAGCGAATTGTATTCATCTTTGCGGAAACGCTTGTAAATTGATTTGTTTTCGGATCAAAAATCTCCGCATCCGAAGCGATTTCGCCGCGTTTGATCTCGCCGCCTGTAAATAAAATTTTGCCGTTTTTCAATGCGGTTGCCGAATGAACATTGCGAACACTCTGCATTTTTCCGATAAATTTAAAAGTGTTCGTTGCAGGATCAAAAATTTCGGCTTCACTCAAATTTCTCTCGCCGTCATAACCGCCTGCAATCAAGACTTTGCCGCTTTGAAGCAGCGTCGAACTATGTCCCGAACGGGCGAATTTTGTATTGCCAACAGCGATAAATTTATTCGTTTTCGGCTCATAAATTTCCGCCGTATTTTCGGGATCATTTCGATTTGACCAACCGCCGACAATTAGAACTCTGCCGTCTTTAAGCAGCGTTGCCGTGTGGCTGACACGCTTTTTGGTCATTTTGTTTTTTAGAGTTGTGAAAGAATTTTTGCTCGGATCGAAAATTTCGGCTTCATCATAAAACACGCCGTTTTTCTGCATTCCGCCGACAATTAAAACATTTCCATCCAAAAGCCGTGTCGCCGTATGTGCCGCTCTTCCCTTTTCCAAAGTCGCAATTTCGCTGATATTTTCGTAACTTCGGGCAGTTTATTTTTTCTGTGCGGTGCAAGCGTTTGCTGAAAATACTAAAATTGTTAGAACTAAGTAATCGTGCAGAAATAGTTTAGACTATCAAGCGAGATGGGTAAAATAAAAGTAATCGAACTAACGAAAAAACAATGCGAAGCCTTGGAAAACGGTTATCGCCATGGCACGACACATAGTTT
>JALZKH010000045.1 GCA_030859345.1 Acidobacteriota bacterium
AAACTATGTGTCGTGCCATGGCGATAACCGTTTTCCAAGGCTTCGCATTGTTTTTTCGTTAGTTCGATTACTTTTATTTTACCCATCTCGCTTGATAGTCTAAACTATTTCTGCACGATTACTTAGACGATTGGATCGTCGCTTTCTTCCTGGTGAAAGAGTGGGGTAATACCCCACTCTTTCACCAGCCCCCTAAGCATTGGTTTTGCTTTTAACGGAAGATTGCCCGTTCCGGTAGCTTTCAAGGAGTTTTTCCTTGATGGCTTTAACCGAACGGTCGGTGGCAACTTTCAACTCTTCCGCATCACCACTTTCGTGAGCGGATCGAATTGGCGAGAAGATTTCTTCCCGAAGCCACATTTCGACTTCTGCCATATAATTTGTTTTATTTCTGGTAAGCATTCTGCTTCCTTTCTGTCCAAAATGGACTGTTAATTATTGCAAGGCTTTATTGCCTTGTCTGGCATTGGTCAAGCGGACGGATGCCTTGCTTTGTCAACCGAGGCGAAGCGTGAGTTTAAACCGAACGGCGAAGGAAAGGCGGCTTGAGAGTTAAATTTATTTAAAACGAAACCGGGGCTTGTCCCTTGACAAAGGAAGGTGTCCGCTACAATGAAAAAGGACAAGGTAGAGAAGTCTGTGTTGTTGTTTAAAGGATGGGAAAATAAAAAATAGCCCTCGAAAGGGCTGCTAATATATAGAAATAGAATTTAATTAGGCTTCTTGATATGTATTTTGTTTAGCGTTTGGGTATTGAATATAAAAATGTTCGTAGGCTTTTTTACATTTATCTTCGTAAATAGTTTTAGAATAAGCTTCAGGAAGCAAATCAAGAATTTCTTCAATTGTTACCATTACACCGGCTCGTGTTGGTTGTTTCTTTCTCCAATCTAAAACAAGTTTTTCTTGTTTTATCTTTTGTAGTAGAGATTGGGTAATTTTCTTAACCTCAATCTCTTCTTGTTTGGTGAGTTTCGGCTCAGGCTTGGTGAGAAGATCAAAAAGAGCCAATTCTTCTTCAGTCAAACCTTCCGAAACGGCTCGTTGTTCTTCCTCGCTCAACTCTTGGGCTAAATTTATTAACTCCTTAAAGAAATCTTCCAAGTTTTTACTTCCAGCGTTGTATTCATCAATCATTTTCTGGAATTTATCAAGAAAATCAGTTCGGGTATGATTTAAGTCAAGCATTCTTGCCAGTCTTTGTTCAATAAGTCGTTTTAGTTTTTCTACTTCGGTATGTTTTCGTGATGTAGTTTGAAACTTTTCTTTTAATGCTTCAAAATCTATTTCGCTCAAATTAATTAACCCTTTGGTGTCTTCTTCGTCTCGAATCGGAGCATTAATTGTGTAACCTTCGACACCAACGGAGTGATCTAATAATTGCTCAACCTGTTCCATCACTTCAGACACATCCACGTTTGGATTCAGGTCAAGAATTTTATCCCGCAGAACTGAAAGTAGAGTAGCATCCGGGGCTATTTCATTAGCTGAAGTATCCGGCAAAATTGCCTTGAAAAGATTTCTGACTATCTGCGATTCAACCAGAAAATGTTTTTTGTCTTCTTGATTTCTAATCAGGATTTCGACGGCATCATCTAAAAGGCGAACTTTCTCAAATCCGGGGGCTTCTTTGATTGCATCGAGTTTTATGCCTCGATCACTACAAAAGGCTTTCAGATCGTCAATAATCGCTTGAAGTTGCTCGACCAGTGCCTTTTTGTCCTTGATCGGCTCATCGGTTGCGTTGCTGTGTTCATCGGTTGCATAGATCGCCAAGGCTTTCTGTAAGTCCCGGAACATTCCGACATAATCAACGATCAAACCGGCTATTTTGCCTTCAGCTACGCGGTTGGCTCTGGCAATAGTCTGCATTAGCGTATGGTTTCGCATCGGCTTATCTAGATAAATCGTTGAGCAAGTCGGCACATCAAAGCCGGTGATCCACATCGCACAAACAAAAACCATTCTCAAATTACTTTCAGCGTCTTTGAATTTTTCCTCTAAATCTTCATTAACTAATCTTTGACGGTGATATTGAATTTCTACGCCTTTAGCCCGTAAATCTTCGATTTCATTTTGGGCTTGGGAAACAATGACCGCCATATCGGTAGTTTCTAATTTGGATATGAGTGTTTGTAAGTCTTCCGGGTTTCGAGAATATGGAAGTTGTGCCTTCAATTCATCAATTTTCTGTTTCCAGTATTTTTGCACCTTGTCATACATTTTGACGGCGGTTGCTTTATCAATGGCAATATACATTGCCTTGCCTTGATAGCCTCGACCGATAAAATGCTCGACAACATCCTTGGCAATCGTTTCTAAGCGGTCTTCTCTGGTGATTAAGTGATATTGCTGTGAAAATTCCCGTTCTAGTTTTTTCTGTTGGGCTTCGTCTAGTTCGGCATCTTCTAAAATCCGCTCCATATCAGCACTAAACTGATCGTTGGTAAGTTGAAGCTGCGGGATTCTATTTTCATAATAAAGCGGAACGGTCGCCCGGTCTTCGATTGAACGCCTGAAGTTATAAACAGAAACATAATCTCCAAATACTTCTTTTGTTTTTTGTTCTTCTCCGGCAATAAGCGGCGTTCCGGTAAATCCGATAAATGATGCTTTGGGAAGTGCGTTTCTCATATTCATCGCCAAAGTGTCGTATTGGCTTCGATGGGCTTCATCGGTCATTACGATAATGTCATCCCGCCCGGATAGGGTAGGGTAGGTTTCGCCCGTATCGGTTCTAAACTTTTGAATGAGTGTAAAAATATAACGATGATCTTCGCTTAAAAGCTGTTTAAGATTTGCTCCGCTTGTCGCTTGGGCTTCTTCTTCGGTAACTGCTCCGGTGTTGGCAAAGGTTGTATAAATTTGGGTGTCTAAATCGTTCCGGTCGGTGATGACAACAAACGTCCAGTTACCCGCTAATTTCCTTAAAACCTTCTGCGTAAAGAAAACCATTGAAAGCGATTTTCCGCTTCCCTGTGTGTGCCAAAATACGCCCAAACGCCCTAAGTTTTCGCTTGATTTCTTAACCGATTCTAAGGCTTGATTGACTCCTAAATACTGATGATTTTTAGCTACCTTTTTAGCAAGTCCGCCTTTGATTTCTTCAAAGACAGTAAAGTTTTCGACTAAATCTAAAAACCGTTTCGGCTCGCACGTTCCTCTAAGTGCGGTTTCAAGTGAGATAACGCCTTGCTCTCCCTCGTCATTTATTCGCTTCCAGTCAAAGAAATGCTCCCAACCGGCTGTAATTGAACCGATCCGGGTTTCCGTGCCGTTTGAAAGCATCACAAAGGCATTTGGCACAAATAGCTGCGAAATTGCGGTTTTATAATCCCGCAAATTGTCCTTAAAAGCGTTATAGAGTTTTTTATCGCTTGCCTTTAGTTCGATAAATAAAAGGGGGAGTCCATTAACAAAACCGACTAAATCAGCCCGGCGGGTGTAAAGACTGCCTTGTATCCAAACTTGAGAACCTAAAAAGAAATCGTTATTTTCCGGCGTGTCCCAATCAATAACTTTGACGGCTTCAAAATTAGTTCTGCCGGTTTCATCCTCGACCTGCACCTTTACGCCGTCTTTGATTTGTTTATAAAACTCTTGATTGGCATTAACCGGAATCATTGCCGAACGGTCGCGGGAAAGAATTTCAATTGCTGAATCAATCGCTTCGCCCGGAAGATCGGGATTAAGATTTTTCAAAGCACATTTTAACCGGCGGCTTAAAATAACCTCTTTTCTGCTCCGGCGTTCCTGATCTTCGCCGTAAGTTTCGCTGTAAAGATTTTCATAAACCCAACCAAGCGAACGTAATAATTCGATGGCGGGTTGTTCTATTAAAATGTCTTCTGAATAATCGGGAGTCATACGTTTTCTATATTAGGGAAGTGAGAAACATCTACTTCACCTGAAATTAATTTTGGTAATAGTAAATCACGGGTTTTGCGTAAGTTACGATTCTTAAAAACCAAGCTGTTAATTTGCTTAATCGTTGGATCAATAAAATCACCATATAGTTTTGCTATGGCATCCGAAGGGATAAAAACAGGATATTTCTCTAAAACATCCCAATTTGCTCTGGGCATCTTTACTCCGTTTGAAGTTTGTGTGGCGTGTTGCACAAAAGCATCACTAGAAACCGTGCCTAATACAAAAGGAAAAAACGAAGGATTTGATTCAATTACAATGGCATCTGATGAACAAATTCCATCAATAAAAGCTACTGAAACCTTGTGAAAATACGGTCGTATCTTTCCGAAAAGAATATTTCCTTTCTTAAACTTATGCTTTGTGCTTTGAACGTCTTCTGCATTTCCCCAACTATCTAATGCGATAGAACGTCTTGGAATATGTTCTAAACCAACATAAGGGGTTAAGGGTTCAATTTCATTTGGATCCACAGAGTTTCTAACCTGTAAACTAATTTGACCAAGTTCCTTAGCTTTCCATCCTTTAGGAATAAGACCAAGTTCGGATTCAACCATTTTGACTTGTTCGTGTCCGGGAAAGCGGAATTTAACAAACCATTCTTCATAAATCCGCCGTGCCATTTCTTCTAAAATGGTTATTCTGCGGGTGTTGTTTTCAATTAAATCATCGTAGGCGGAAAGGATAGGTGCGATTTTTTGCTGAATTTCCAATTCTGGAAAGGGTATCTCAATTGCGTTGACTTTATAAATACCAAGCTTCGGTTGTGCCGCACCTGCAGCTGATGATTTCATCTGAGTTTGAACTTGGTCAAAAAGTAAACTGTATTTCAAATATGATGAATCACAATTCAATAAATTGACTAATTTCACTGCATTTTCAGTTAAATTAGCACCGTCGAGATAATTTGGAATAATTGCAACATCACCAATATTGCCAACTATTGTTATACATACATCACCAGCATTTACTGTATATCTTTGTATCTGTTGAAAGACTTTATCAGTGATATAAGTAGGCTGAATAAAATTTACTTTACCATCCTTAATATCTCGACCTCTTATGTATGGATGGGCGGTTTTTTCGGCAATTAATTGCTCTCCTTTCGGAAGCCTTTTTCCTCCTTTAACCTTAGCAAATTCAACTACTTTCTTTTTTGGGAATTTCATAATTCGTTATTCATTACTAGCCTTGTTTACTAATGGCACTTCAAGCAAACGGGTTACATTGTCAGCGATCTGCATTTCAAGTTCCCGTGCTTCGGAATTGAGAATTTCTAATTCTTCGTTTAATTCTTCAAGACGTTCTTCAAAGATAAAATCATCTTCGGCTCGCTCGGTTACTCCGACATACCGCCCCGGATTAAGGCTGTATCCATTTTCTTCAATTTCCTCTATAGTTGCCACTTTGCAAAGTCCGGCGATGTCTTTGTATTCGCCGTCTGCAAACTGCTCCTTCGTCATCTCATCGCTTCCAAGTAAGTTTTCGGTTTTTTCGCCTCTGTAAAGCCTGACGATATTCGCCAAAAACTCTAACTGCTCATCGGTAAAATCCCGGTGTGCCCTCGTAACCTGCCGGAATATATGCCGTGCATCTATAAACAAAACTTTGTCTGCCCGGTCGGTGTCGGTCTTTCCCTTATCATAAAACCAAAGCGTAGAAGGCAATGTAACAGTGAAAAAGAAGTTACTGCTGATTGAAATAATGACATCAACCGCCTTTGTTTCAATTATCTTCTTTCTAATCTCTCCCTGACTGCCTCGTGCATCGCTTGCCGAATTTGCCATAACAAAACCGGCTCGCCCGGTGTCATTCAAAGAGGTATAGAAAAGCTGAATCCACAAATAATTGCCGTTGTCATCGGTCGGAATACCGAACGTAAACCGCGGATCGTCTTTGATTCTTTCCTTATCTACTCCCGAAACATTAAACGGGGGATTAGCCATCACATAATCAAAACGTCCGATTGCTTCGTGCGGGTCTTCATAGTAAGTGTTGGCTTCCTTGATGTCGCCTGAAAGCCCGTGCATCGCAAGGTTTAGTTTTGCCATTCGCAAAGACTCTAAAACCTTCTCCGTGCCGAATATCGAAAGTTCTGTTTCCGGGCTTTTCTTGTGGTTTCTGACAAAATTTGCACTATGAACAAACATTCCGCCCGAACCGCAAGCCGGATCAAAAATTCTGCCGTGAAAAGGCTCAATGATTTCAACGATCAAACGCACAAGACTTGAAGGCGTGTAAAACTCTCCGCCCTTCTGCATCGTCTTCATCGCAAAATTGCCCATAAAATATTCGTAAATCTGCCCAAAAGCATCGCCGTCAATCTCAAGCAGTGCTAATAATTTGAACATCTCAACCAATGTTGAATTGTCTATTCGTTGGTAAGTCCGGGGCAAAACGCCGCTTAAATCCTCGTTCTCGGCTTCAATAGATACCATTGCATCATTGATCGCCCTACCAATATTTTCAGACTCCGGCAGATTGAGAAGGTACGAAAACCGGGCTTTCTCCGGCAGATATATAATACCGCGTGCGTGATAGGAACTTTTTCCAATTTCACGCCGTCCGCTTCCTTTTCCTTCAAGTTCTTTTTTAGCGTTGTTAAACTTTCGTTCCGCGTATCGTAAAAATATAAGACCTAATACCGGTGCGGAATACTCGCTCGGCAGAAGTCCGGTGTTAGCCCAAAGTTTATCGGCGGCGGCAAAAAGTCGCGTTGTTATTTGATTGATGTCTGATGGCATAATTTATGAATAGATTATTGATATATTTTAAGTATAGCTTTTTTCAAACCTGCTATAAAGATAAATGTCGGGTGATAGCTTAATGCGGAAATAAAAAAAGTAGAATTGTATAAATTCTACCACGTCGGCGGTTTGTGAAATGTCCCGTTTTTATCAATCAAAGTAATAGGGAATTGACTGGCTTTCAAAACACCCGTTCTGATCTTTTTTATAAAAGTTGCTTGTTTTTTTAATTCAAAACTTGGGTTCTTGTGCGGATTAACAAGACCGACGGGCAAGCCTAATTCCTGATTAACTATACGCATTGGTTCTAATAAATCAGAATCGTTTGTAATCATTACCGCCATCTCATAATCTTTTTTATGTCCATCATTAAGCATATGCGTTCCTAGATTTACATCAGAACCTTTTTCTTCTGTTTTAATTACTTTCGCATATTTTTGCGGGGTTGTGTTATACAGGGGCATCATCACAGGTTTTGATAAAAAAGTGCCTTCAATAATTTCCAAGTTGGAAATTGTTTTTAAGGCTCTCCAGTAGGTTGCTTGTCTGATTGGCTGATCCGGATCACTCGGTCGGGCAGAAACTTTAGCGGAGAAATACTTAATTTTATTAATAGTATCTCGTGGAAACAACAATTGACTCATCTTAAATAAATCAACCCATTTGTAAGGTGTATTTTTGATCGCTCCGTAATATAAATTAAAGCCATCTACATAGATATTTATCTTCATAAAAATTAGCTCTGTAAAAACGCTGAAGGCGAAGCAATCTCTTACTTCGCCCTCGCACCCGCCCGTCGAAACGAGCGGGGGAATATGCCTTAAAGGTAACAAAAAATGTCCATTTTGTCAATGTTTAACAACCTGGTAATTTCATCAAGCGTTAAAAAATTTTTAGTCTCGCTTTTTGAACTTTTGGTCATTAAAATATCTTTATAGTTTTTATTAGAACTTTTTGAAGGCATTGATAATTATATTCATATTTTCCTCACACCTCTGGCAAAGGTCTCTAAAATGATTCTGAAGACTTCCGAACGTCCGTAAAACATCTTTTCTTATTTGTACCGCTTCTTGCCCCGGTGTATGCCCCTTCAACTTACTGCGGAGATTATGAACTTCGTGAAAAGCTCCTAGTATTTCTTTGGCGTGATCTTCATCAAAACCATCGCCGACCAAACATTCCTCTAATAATTTCAGCGAACGAAGTTTAACATCAGGATTTCTTCCTAATTCCTTTGCTTTAATCCGTAGCCATTTTTCTTCTAATCCTTCGACTAAAAGTTGGTCAAGATTCAGGATTTCCTCTGCCCATTCATCTTTTGAATCAGTAAAAATGTAATGAACTTTGTCAATTGCCTTGCGGTCTCTTAGTTTCCACCATTTTACTTTGTCCTTGTCGAGTTCAACTAATCTCTGCTTTAGACTTTCCAATGGGTCGTATTCGGCATCCCAGTCTCCTTCAAAATCAGTTTTGAATGACCTTAATGAAATACCTGATTTGGGTGGTTCATTAAATTGTTTCCAATGTAACTGTTCTTCGTAGGGAAGTCTGCTCAAATCAATTAAATAAGCATGGACTTGTCCAGCACTATTAACATCAAAGGATTTTAAAAACCATGACCCTCTACAACTAACACTCCTGTTTTTTAATTGATATTTTTCTCTATCTGTCTTGTATTTAGTTAGAACTTCCGGTTTAAAAAACGCAGGTGATGTTTCAAATGGCAAATCGGATTCAACAAAGTAATTACCTAATTGTGAAGGATTACAAGAAATTTCTTTAACTACTTTATTTTTCCAATCGTGAGCAATAAAGGTTGCGTATTCGCCTTCATTTTCCAACCGCCCCCACATTTCATCTATAAGTTTTTGTTTCTCAAATCGCAAATCGGCAACTTGAATACCTCTGGAGTAGCTTCCGTATCTTGATTCTACAACCAATTTCCCCCAAATATTATCGGTGTTAATTGTTTTCTCTATACCTTTACCCCAACCGTTAAAACCATCATTCTTGTATCGGGTAAAATCAAACATTCTCAAGAGTTTGGTGTCAGATAAGGTAGTATATTTTTCTAAAGCCTTTCTTTGAATAGAAATAATCGTGCCGCTGCTTAAAATGCTTTTTGAATCGAGTTTTATAAGCTTAACTACTTCTTGAATATCACCAAGTTTATCAAGCTTACACCAAGCATTTCTGTCAGGAACAAAATGTATTTCTAAAAGATGGGTTAATTTTTGTGCTAATTCATAGTAATTGGAATCAGTAATCGCACCTTCAAAACTCCTGCCGAAAATCATCTGTTCGCCTTGACTTAAAATTTTACTACGTGAGTTCGATAACGGGGCTTCCAGCCAAACCTTATCTGCGGAATAAACTTCACCCCAAGAGGAATCAGGCGAGACATCCCATTCTAATAAATCTTGAATTTCTTCATCATTAAAGTCAGCCGCTTGAATAAGCACCGAATAAATATACAAGTGATTCAGCGAGGCAAAAAGAATAATATGTTCATCTTGAATTTCTTGTTCTATAAACGGACAAATATCATTTTGCTCAACCCATTGATTAAATAGTTCTGAATCTTGTGGTTCAGTCGAAAGCGGAGATATAGAATTTAGATTATAAATATTCATAATGGATTTTCTTATGAAGGTTAGGAGTATTAGACATAATACCTTATTTATCTAATTTTCATCTTTTAACATTCTAATAACAGAAGATCGTCCAATATTTAATTTTCTTGCTATTTGAGAATTATTGAGTCCTTCTCTTTTGAGTTTGATTACTTGATCCTTTTTCTTCTCGGCAGTTTTCGGTCTCCCGTGTGCTTTCCCTTTGCTCCGGGCTTCGGCTATTCCGGCTTTTACTCGCTCCCGCAAAATCTCTCTTTCAAATTCAGCAAAGACCGCGAGCATTCCCGCCATTGCTCTCCCGGATGGTGTGGTCAGATCAAGCGATTCATTTAATGAAACGAAACCAACGCCAAGCGAATTGAGTTCGTTTAAGGTCGTGATCAGATCGGCAAGACTTCTCCCGAACCGATCCAGCCGCCAGACAAGAATGCAATCTATTTTTCTCTGCTTGGCAAGTTTAAGGAGAGCCTCGCGTTTCGGTCGGGTAGAGGAGCCGGAAGCAATGTCGGTCACTTCCGTTTCGATTTTCCACTTTCTCTGTTTGGCATACTGACGCAAATCTTTTAATTGCAGAGGAAGAGTTTGCTGTTCAGAAGTTGAAACTCTTGTATAGATTCCGACTTTCATAGAATTTGAAATAATTAGTTGAAAAAAGGGGTGTCCAAAAACCCTCTTCATTTTGGCAATTTGAAGTCCAGTAAAAACGTGCTTTCTGTAAGTATAAAACAAAGTGTCCAAAAAGAGTAGTTTTTGGACAGGTTAATTACTCTGGAAATTCTGAAAATGCTTTTCGCCGCTTAAACCAACGACTCGCAAAGCATTAGTAACAGTGCGCGAATGCGGAGAAGCAATCGCTCCACTAACCAAGAGTTTGGCATGGTTAACAACCGGTTTGGAAAAAAGCGGTGCAAATGCTATAACAAAATTCAAAAGTTCGCAGGGCATAAGTAAATCTCCTTTGGCTGTTTTTTGGTAGAAACAGTCAAAAATTTACAAGTCCTGCGTTTTTATTTCAAATATCAAAATGGATAAAGTCGAGCTTAGATAAGACCCAAGTTGATTTTGTATAAATTGATAAAGAGAACCGTTTCAAATCCGTCTTCATTTACGTAAATAACAGTTGCCCCGCCACCTGATTCTTTGGCAACGGTAAATGCTTCCCACCGTTCGCAGGTTGCAAATAGTACCTGAAAGTTAGTGCCCGTGTGATAACGCATATCAACGACCCGGTAGGGAAGTAATAAATTCTTCATTTTAGTAATTCACCTCTTTTCTAATCACTTTCTAATTTCTGTTAAGCGAAACTATCATGGTCGCTGAAGTGTTCATCGGGGAATTGACGTTGCAAATGACCCCGTGCGATGTCATCCGATCAGCGGGAAACGGCTTAAAGAATTCTAATGCTTTTTTGTTCGCCCTCAATTTGGCAGTATAAGAATAATCACGGCATGTTTTTGTATCCCCTTGACCGGGCGCACCGCTCCGATTATCCGGGTCGGTGCAATATTACAACTTTTTGATATTTCTACTGACCGGGTGAGTTCAATGCCGAACTCTTTCTTTATTTCTGTTCTAGCTGCTTTATAAGGGAATCTTCCGCACAAATTTTATTCTAATTTGATCTCAAAGCCACCACAGTTTCATAGAGATGAAAGATACCAGCAGAGTGCAAAAAACATCGTCAATCCGGCAAACACACGGTGAAATTTTCGTGAGTTCTGTTTTTCCCAGATTTCGATACAGTATTGATATTCGGGATTTAATTTTTGATGGAAATCTTTGTTTCGGCTGAATATGTTCATCATTTTCCTTTGTGTCTGATTTTATTATATCTTCCCGGCCGATGCTGACAGCGGCAGATATTTTATCCCGGATATTTTCAGATAATATCACTTGATTCTGGTTACCTGCAAAGTTTTTTTATCGATCGTTTTAACCGAAACCCGGATCCCGAATCTTTTGGCGGATGCATAAAGCACGGTGTGCGGTCTTTTGCCTCTGGTGCGGGAGACGAGCATTTTTTCTCCGACTTCGAGTGTCCCCAACTTGTCATATTTACGGTGATATTCGCCGCCGTGCCGCTTTTTGATGCCGGATCGGTCGAGTTCGCGTGAAACAAAGGCGGGCGGTTTGGCAAGTCTTTCGGAAACCTCCTTAATAGTCAGTTTCTCTTCGATATAAAGTTTTTCCAAAACCTTCCGGTCAATCGGTTCAATCGGTTTTTTTTTATTGCCGGTTGCTCTCATTTTAACGCCCGCTTTTGCCAGTCTCTGGCTGACGGCTTGATGAGAGATACCGAAAACCCTGCCGATCTTGCGTAGATTCCAGCCGTTATCCAAATAAAGTCTGATCATCTTTTCAAGTTTTTTCTTCGAGTTGTTGTGTCTTGGAGTCATAAGCTTAAAAATGTTTAAAAAGCATTTGAATAAAGATAATATGTTTTTCCCAAGCGGTTTGAATATCACCAAAATTAAATTTCTCTCTGATTTTATTGATAAACCGGAGAAAAATCCCGCCGTAATTTTATCTTTGTAAATTAACATAAATTTCTCAGGTTTTAATTTTCCGTTAAATCTTCCGGGCTTCTCTTTGCAACGGGGAACTTTTTAGATTATTATTTTCCAATCCGAATCTAATCTTAATCCCCCCATTTAAGAAAACATAAAATTTTTGTCAGTCCGGTTTTTTTTTAATATCGGGTAATCCGCCGACACAAGAGAAGAAATCTTTATTTCAGGTAACCCGGCTGTTGTGGCAGAAGAAAGTAAAAAAACAGATTTTTCCATAGATTAGCAGAAGATCAGCAGATCACCGTCAAAACGGTCAAGCGAGTTTAAGTCTAAGTTTTTGATTAAATGCCGACACGGAAAATAAAAACAGAAATTCTTTTGGCGATGATAGCGGTTTTGTTCGGACTACCTGCTCTTTATCCCGCCGTCGCACAAACGGACGATGAAGTCGCCGAAGCCGCCCGCTTTCTGAATGAGACAACCGATTTATCGAAATTGAAGATTTATAAATTAGCCGATACGGAAAAAGCAGCGGTTGCTCCGCAGATCGCCGACAAATTGATAACTTCGGGAGAATTATTCGGGAAGTTGAACAAATCTGCAAAGAAGGTGCTTGATTATCACGGGCTGAGTAATCATTGCAACATCATTGCCTTCGATTTTGCCGTGCCGACGGTTTTTACTTACAAACTGCGTTCAATTTCCTTTTCGTCGAAGACTCTCGAAATACTCAACAAGGATGAAATATCAGCCCTCGTCGCCCACGAGATCGGACATCTTTACTTAGCAAGGGATTGGGCGGATGCCAGAATAAATAAGAACGCCCGTGCCGCCCGGATCGCGGAACTCAAATGCGATGCGGTCGCTCTGGTTACATTAAAAGATTTAGGAATCAATCCCGTAAATCTGATTTCAGCCGTTGAAAAATTGATCAAAGCGAGAAAAGAAGTCGGTTTCGGAGATTTATCCGAGGATAGTGCTTCGGTTAAAGACAGAAAGTCTTTAATAAAGATATTTTTGGAAAGAAGCAAAAACCGGGAGTTTCTAAAAAAGCATTAGAAACAATCCATCGGGGATTAATATCACCATCAATCTAAGATTTATTTTATTGGTTTTTTGCTGACCAAACCATTTATAATATTTGAACTCATATAGAACGCAGATGATTCGGATAATGAAATAAAGTCAGGAAGATTTTCAAAACAAAAACTAAACAACTTCGTCTATTACCCAAAGTGCGAAATTTCGTATAAGGAAGCAGGTAATAAAAAGATTTAAGATTTATTCAGTTGTGTTATTTTTAATTTTCAAACTCATTAGAACAATACCTTCACCAAATTAGGCGGATGATGTGGTTGGTTTTGGCTGATGAATACTGCCTAACCGACTGACCTCCTCGATTATTTGATTTATTAATATTGGTTCTGATTTTTTCACAACCTTTTTTAATACCGGAACCGCGTATTTTACGCCTCGATAATCAAATCATTCGTCGAAACATATTTTCCTTCGCTCCGGTTTTTCAATTTCTCACTTAAATTGACCATCATAAACGATAGATTTGCCGCATTTTCTACTCCCGTTTCCGTCTGCGTCATAAAATCTTCCAATCCGAAATGCTGTTTTGCATCCCGAAAGTTGAACTCGATCTGAAATCTTAAACTGTAATAATCCACCAACTTTTCCCAATCCAATTCCACATCGGTCAAAAACAAAACTACCTGTTCGACCTTGTTCGTCTTCACATTCCGTTTCTCGATAATCACCACATTTAACTCGCATCCGAACTTCTCGTGCAAGAATATCGCGTTGTAATAATTCGTGATGACATCCTTTTTTCGCTCACTTTTTTTCAGATATTTAACAGGCACTCTCTCATAATCAAGCCGCTCGCCATACTTTGTTTGCCCGATTTGGTCACGGTTGTCGCATCACCCTCCAAAATATATTCGCTTGTCGAGTCAAACAAATGAGTCTGAAAAAACCTGACCAGCAACTCAGTCCACGGCAAAACGGCAGCGAAAAACCTCTGAACGGTGCGCTAACTCCCTTTTCAGCCCAACGGGAAATGCCAAGCATCGTGCAACGCCCGCTCATCGCTAACACAGCTTCGGCAATAATCCCCAACTGCCGTCCGGTCGCCGATTCGACAAGGGTTTCAAAATAAGCAAATAATGATAATATATCCATTGAAACGAGTTCTCTAAGTTTTTTGGTCAAAAAAATTTACTAAAAACCTCGTTTCATCTGCTAATCAAATTTTCAAATATCTTTTTGGCGAAGGTATTGTGATAAAAAGGATTTTGTTATTATTTAGACAGAACAGAACAAGGGGAATTTTTACAAATGGTTTCATTAAAAAAATCGGGAATTTTATCTATAATTGGTAACACGCCGCTGATAAAACTTGACAAAATCTCACGTCAATATCAATTTAACATTTTTGCAAAAATGGAAAGCCTGAACCCCGGCGGAAGCGTCAAAGATCGTACATCTGCAAGGATTTTGATGGATGCTTTTGAACGCGGTTTGATTGATGAAAAAACAACCGTGATCGAATCGAGTTCGGGAAATATGGCAATCGGTTTGGCACAGGTTTGTAAATACTTAGATTTGAAATTGATTGTTGTCGTTGACCGAAATATAAATGAGCAAAATCTTGATATTCTAAAAACTTACGGAGCAGAAATAAGTCTTATTGAAAATCCGAAATCACAAGAGACTTTGCTTGAAGCAAGATTGCGAAGAGTCAATGAATTGCTTGATGTCACGCCGAAAGGTTTCTGGACAAATCAATACGGCAATTATGAAAATGTCCGCACACATCGGGAAACGATGGCGGAAATCAGCCAGACTTTGAACGGCGATCTTGATTACATTTTCGTAGCGACCAGCACTTGCGGGACTTTGATGGGTTGTGCCGAATATGTTATCGAAAATAATTTGAATACAAAAGTCGTTGCGGTTGATGCGAAGGGAAGTGTTTTGTTTGGCGACGAACCTCAAAAACGCTTAATTCCGGGACACGGAGCGGGACGAAAGTCGCAGTTTTTGAATGAAAATTTGATTCACAAAGCCGTCCACATTTCCGACCTCGAAAGTGTCAAAGGTTGTCGCCGATTGTTGGATAAAGAAGCAATTTTAGCGGGAGGCTCCTCGGGTGCGATTATTGCGGCGATTGAGAAAATAAAAGACGAAATTCCTTACCAGGCAAATGTCGCCGCTATTATTTGTGACCGTGGCGAACGCTATTTGAAAACAATTTATAATGACGAATGGGTTCGACAAAATTTGGGCGTAAATCTATCGGCAAAATATAAAACTCCGCTTAAAATGGTGGCTTAAAAATCAATATGGATTCAGCATTTGAATACAAAAATCTAAATTCGATTGGAACGCTTGAGCCGTCGAAATCAGTTGAAGATAAACATTTCATTGCTATCATTGGCGGCGGACCGAAAGGGTTGTATGCACTTGAGCGTCTGACGGCGGAACTTGCAAAATCGCCTGCGAATAAACAAATCGAAATCCATATCTTCAATAAAACTTCAAATTTCGGTTCGGGCGAGATTTACGCTCCGAATCAGCCCGATTATCTGATGATAAATTTTTGCATCGGCAATATAAATATGTGGATTGACGAAGCACCGGAATCGGTTTCGCCCGAAACGCTTTCGCTGACCGACTGGCTGCGGCAAAAACTTTTGGGAAAAGTTGAAGTTTCAGAGTTAGATTACGCTCCACGCGGAGTTGTCGGGCAGTATCTTGAAGAGGGATTCAAATCAATTTTGGGCAATCTTCCGACAAATATTTCCGTTATAAAAGTTGTCGCCGAAGTGTTGGACATCGAACAATTTGAAGAAGAATTTTCTTTGACGATCAATCAAAACGGTTTTCACAAAAACTTGGAAACCAAATATCAGGATATTTTACTGACAACGGGACATTCGAGCCGAAATCAATCTGAAACAGAAATAAAATATAGGAGATTTAGTGACAACTTTCTCGAAACGAGTTTTATTCCGTTTGTTTATCCCATCGAAAATCTCGGACATATTCCCGCTCAAAACAGCGTGGCGATAAAAGGAATGGGATTGACATTTATTGATACGGTCTTAGCATTAACGGCGGAACGAGGTGGAAATTTTGAGCGAAATAAATCAGGCGAAATTGTAAAATATATCTCGTCGGGCAAAGAGCCGAAAGCAATTTATCCTTTTTCAAGAAGCGGCGTTCCGATCTTACCGCGTGGTGCTTTTTGTGGCGAACCGAATTTTACTTTGCAGTATTTTACCGAAGAAAAAGTTGCCGAAATCAAGCAGAATCGCAAGAATGGTAGACTGGATTTTGAGCGTGATCTGTGGACATTGATCGAACAGGAAATGATCTACGCTTACTATCGCATTTTGATGAAAAACAAAGATTTCGACTCTAAAGAATCAAGTGAGTTTTCGGAATTTGCAACCGAAATCAGCCGTTTTCATGAAACATATTTAGACGAGAAAAGGTTTGAGTTGAAGCGATTTTTGAATCCACTTTTGAAGGTTGATTATCAGCCGAAAGCTCATAAGGAATTTGTCGAAAATTATATTGAGCAAGCAATTTCCGAAGCAAAATCAGGCGAAGATAAAAGTCCGTTTATGGCGATTGCTGCCGTTTGGCGGGAAATAACTCCAATTTTTGGAAAGATCTACGAATTCGGCGGATTAACCGGAGAATCGCACGAAGATTTTCTAAAGAATTATTTTGGAATGCTCTGCCGCATCACATTCGGACCGCCGATTGATTCTATTGAGAAGATTTTGGCTATCGGCAAAGCGGGAATTTTAAAGTTTGAGATCGGTGCGAATGCAGAAGTCTTTTGTGATGAAGCAAGCGGAAAGTTTCACATAAAAAGTTTGCAAAATGGTTTTGAAACAGAAGTTGAGCATTTAATAGATGCACGAATTCCGAAAAAGAAAATTCCTGATAGTGCTTCGGAATTATATAAAAACTTATATGAAAAAGGTTTGATACAAACATTTAAAAATGGAAGTTTTGATGTCGGATGCGTGGATATTTCACGAAGCGGGGAAGTTTGTAATTCAAACGGTGAGATCGTCGAAAACCTACGAGTTTACGGAACGCCGACGGAAGGAATTACATTTGACAATGACTCGCTGTCACGTCAGCGAAACAATTTTGCGAGCATCTGGGCGAAAAATACTGCAAAGAAAATTTCGGTAGAAAAGTGAGAAAATGTAATGAAAGCTAAAGCTATTAAAAAAACTAAATACACGACTTTGACTCCGAAATTATCCGATTGGATGAAAGATATTTTTGCTGATTTTGAGCCGATTTCCGAACTTTTTGAGAAATATAATTCGCCGATAAATCTGCATCATTTGAAATCATTCGGCAATAATTATCGGGAGTTTGCAGAAACTTTAAAAAAATATAATTTACTTCACACGGTTTATTTTGCACGGAAAGCAAATAAATGTGCGGCGTTTTGCGTTGAAGCGAAACGGCTCGGTTTTGGTGTTGATACGGCGGGTTTTAATGAGGTGAAGCAGTGTTTGGATTTGGGAATTCCCGCATCGAAATTGGTTTTAACGGCGGCGGTTAAGGAAAAGCGTTTGATAAAACTTGCAGTTGAAAATGATGTTTTGATAATCGTTGATAATTTGGATGAGATTGGACAAATCGAGCGAACGGCTTCGGATTTGAATAGAGATGTGAGAGTAGGTGTGCGTATTGGCGGTTTTGAATTTGACGGCGAAACGCTTTATACGCGATTTGGATTTACGGTCGAAAGAGCATTTGAATTGGTAACTGAAAAATTTCCGCAGGAGTTTCAGCATTTGAAATTTGAAGGTTTGCATTTTCACTTACATGGCTATTCTCGCAAGCAACGCGGGACGGCACTTATTCAAACAATTGGTCTTGCAGAAAAATTAAAAACTAAAAATATAAACACAAATTTTATAGATATCGGCGGCGGTTTTTTGGTTAATTATTTGGGAAATGAAGATGAGTGGAACGAATTTCACGAGGAGTTGAAATCAGCTTTCAAAGGCGAACATGAGCCGATCACATTTGGAAATGACGGTTTGGGAATGAATTTGATAAACGGCGAAATTTATGGCGAGCCGAAAGTTTATCCGTATTTTAACAAAACTCCGCGTGGTGTGTTTTTGGAAGAAGTTTTGAAATATCAAGATTCAAAAGGAAAGACGGTTGCGAAATTATTAAAGAAAAATGACATCGAATTGCGTTTAGAACCCGGCCGCTCATTATTGGATCAAGCGGGAATGACGGTAGCGAGAGTGGCGTTTAGAAAACAGGATTTGAACGGTGATTGGCTGATCGGGTTGGAGATGAATCGGACGCAGATGTTTAGTTCAAGTGCAGACTTTTTGCTTGAACCGACTGTTATTTATAAAGAGAAACCGACGGCAAACGATGAATCTGTCAAAGCATTTTTTGTCGGTGCTTATTGCCTCGAACAGGAATTTTTGCTCAAACGAAAGATAAAACTCGAAAAACTTCCCGCAATTGGTGATGCCGTTTGTTTTCCGAATACAGCGGGTTATATGATGCACTTTTTTGAGAGCGAAGCCCATCTTTTTGATTTGGCGGAAAACCTTGTTTTCAACGATGCGGGATCGAACAAATTTATGACAGACAAAGAATACGCGGAGCAACATAAATAAATGGATTGGATAAAATTTTTGGGTTTGTTCGCAGGTTTCTGCACGACGATTGCCGTAACTCCGCAACTTTACAAAACTTGGAAGGAAAAAAGTGTCGAAGATATTTCGATTGGGATGTTTTCCATTCTTACGCCCGGTTTAATGCTGTGGACTGTTTATGGAATTATCAAAACTGATATTCCGATAATTTTGACTAACGGGATTTCGACGACTTTTAATTTGATTATGATCTTTTTCTTTTTGGGGTTGAGGTAGGAAAGGAACAGAAAGCAACGCTGTGCGTATAATACTTTTTATACGTCGAGTTTGATTGATTTCTTGTTTAATCTAGTTAAAATTGGGTATGTATCAATTAGAAAACTGCTCGTATAAAATAACTCAACACGAAAATTCCTACTGAGTGAAAAAAAACTTTCTGTTCAAATGAAGGTATTAACAATTTCGCATAATGCTTAAAGAGCGAAGTGAATTTTGCAATTTCTATTTCAAGTTCAGATTTATCATTAGAATTTTTTTAAAAATTTCGCACTTCATATTAAGAAGCGAAATGTTTTGAAAATCTTTATAATTCGCCATCCATAAAACGGGTGTTTTTAGGACCCTTATATAGATGTAACGATTTTTCACTCAACCTCAATAAACTGTGTCCTAGAATCTTATCCATAAACAAAACCTCTGTAAGAGTCACTTTCGGATTAATTCACGGATTACAAAATCTAGTTATAAGTTATTAAACCACTAGATTTTGTGATAAGATGCTTGTGTGATTGAAACTAGAGAAATCCATCTAAACAACCAAACCTTCATAACCGCAGATGATAATACTGTCAGCCGGGAAGAACTGGCAAAGATGACAAATAATAATGTCATCGAGCGAGTTGAGCGAGGTATATATCGTCACCCGAAAGCTAAAATCAGTGAGTTTGACAGTTTGATATTGGCGAACGTAATTGCTCCGAAAGGAGTCATCTGTTTGCTCTCGGCTCTGCGGTTTTACGATCTGACAACGCAGAATCCGTTTGAAATTTGGATGGCATTAAAGCCTCACGCATATCGCCCAAAAGCTGATTCAATAAGTTTTAGATTTGTTCACTTTTCAGGTAAAAGTTTAACTGAAGGAATTGAAGAACATCAGATCGGCAATGACAACGTTAGAGTTTATAGTATTGCTAAGACATTAGCTGATTGCTTCAAATTTAGAAACAAGATCGGTCTTGATGTAGCTTTGGAAGCTTTGCGGGAAGCACGCGAGAAGAAACTTTTTGCAATGGATGATCTCTGGCGATTTGCCAAAATTTGCCGGGTGCAGAAAGTGATGCGTCCATATTTGGAGGCATTGTAAAACAATGGAATCAAAACGCAAATATGCTCAATCCGTTCGTCAGAAACTTCTTAATTTTGCCAATGAAAATAATGATGACTTTCAAATGATCCTGACTCGCTACGGCTTGGAAAGACTAATTGCTCGGATTTCACAGAGCGAATACAAAAACTCTTTTATCTTAAAAGGAGCGATGTTTTTTCAAATTTGGAGCGAAACCCATCACCGGGCGACGAGAGACGTGGATTTTTTGAGTTTCGGAAGTAATGATGTTGTTAAGATCAAGGAAACTTTCATAAGTATTTGCAAAATTGAAATTCCTGAAGATGGAATCATTTTTGAAATAAAAAATATATTTGCCGGAAAGATAAAAGCTGACCAGAAATATGAAGGTGTGCGAATACATATTCCGGCATTGCTTGAGCGAACCCGCATCACGATCAGAATTGATGTCGGATTTGGAGATGCGATCGTGCCGAAAGCCAGAGAACACGAGTTACCGACTCTGCTGGATTTCCCATCCGCTGTCATTAGAACATATTCGCAGGAAACGGCTTCGTGCCGCTTGCAAAACTGCCGTTTCCGTTAAACTTGTGCTATGTTGTAAGCAGGACTTGACTGCTTTTAATGTTTCTTTTTTCAAACATCTAAACTGACAAAAGTTTTCAAGTCCTTCAAGTCAGTTTTTCAAAATTTGGAACTACTGAGCCTATTGTTCAAAGTATAACCCAATCGAACATCGGCTCTTTCCGCATCTGCAAAGGAGTTGGGAAGGAGTGGTTTTTAGCGACTACGAGATAATCAAACGCCGAGCCGAACAAACAAGAACAGAAAAAGGATTGCAAGTAGTGGCGTGGATAAATGAAAAAGTATATGAAAGTGGAAGAAAATATCGCGAAAACTTTAAGGAAACAATGACAATCGTGTTTGATGAGGTATTACCGAAATGGAATTACTTCATCCAACCGTTATAACTTATTTTTTACACGTTACTTAGCACTTAATTAAAAATAAAGAGGAGGGATTTTTTATGAATCTGGAAAACAATTCGTTAAATTCAAAAACAATGCGCGGCAGCAGTGCCACTTATTTAGCCAAGGATGAAACCGGAATTCTTTTTCCGCGAGCGCGAACCGCACTGCTCGTTATTGACCCGGTCAACGATTTTTTATCCGAAGGCGGAGCCGCCTGGGAGATGACCAAAACCACCGTCGAAAA
>JALZKH010000047.1 GCA_030859345.1 Acidobacteriota bacterium
TGGCGAGTTCCTTGTATGCTTTGCTTCAACGCTTCTTCAAGAGCGTCGGGAGTTTGTTTTGTTTCAGTTTTCACACAACAGATTCTAACAAACTCCTTCTTACTTTTTTACTGTCGTGTGCTTAGAATTAAAATACTAATTTGATATTATTCGTTCTCCATTAATCAAGATTTCTGCGACGGCTTTATGGCGGAAATCGAAGATATAATCTAATTCTTTGCGGACATACCAGTGCATTATGTCGCCGAATGGTTCAAGCGGCAAACGATAGCGAACTTTGTCTTTTATGTCCGTTCCGCCATTTTCATTCTCAGTAAAAGTATGGCGGTGAATCCATTGTTTGTAGGGGCTTTTCAAAGCCTCATCGGTAAAAGCATACGGCGGATTCCATTCGGAAATTATTGTCTGCCAGGTGATCGGAATGCCTCGAAGTTTTAACTTGTAATCAATAAGGCTACCCTTTTTTAGATCAATCGGCTGCGGTGTAGTAATCTGGAAATTCAATTCCGGCGGAGTGATTTTTTCGAGATTTCCGGCATCTGCGAAAAATTCAAAAGTTTTTTCAATCGGTAAGTTTAAACTTAAATTTCTGATTAAAATATGCTCTGCCATTTTGCCCTTGCTCGTTAAATTATCTGTATAAACAGCTTGGCAAATTGACAAAAGAAAATCAATCGGCTGTTTAATTTTCAGTCTTCAAAGGCAGTTTGAAAATTCGGAGATTGAGAGATTTTACTAAGAATAGAACACGGATTTCACGGATTTAGCGGATTTACGCAGATATTTTATTAAATAAATCCGCGAAAAATCCGCATAATCTGCGTGAATCCGCGTTCTATTTCTTCAATTCTTTTCTACTTCTGGAATTTCCAAACAGCTTCTAAAACATTGTAAATAAACGGGAAGTTTAATATCCAATCTTTTATCTCGAATCAATTTTCGTTTCCAGTTTATTCTGCAAATCTTTCGGGAAAATGTTTAAAAAATCATAACCCGTTTTTTGCTCGATATTTCTAACGCTCGTTTGATAATCACGCCAATTTGCATTTTTAATTCCCTGCACATTCGGCATATCAACGGCAATAATTCTCGTCGCAGAATCTATTTCTGAACCTCTCGGTATGATGGCAATTATTTTCCAGCAATTTGTCGGAACTGAAACCGCTTGACGTAGTTTCGCTTTTTCGCCGTAACAACCTGCATAAACAAACAGATCATTATCCCGGCGTGCCAGGCTGCGGGAATATCTTTCCAGTTTTTCCCAAGGTCCTTGATTCAAAGCGGGCGTTTGCGGAGTCATATTCGTCATTACAAATGTCGAGCTGTTTGCCTCGGGAGTTAGCGTTCTATCCGCCGAAGGAACAATATGTCCGCGATTGTAACCGCTTCTGGAATAATAACTTGGAGAGATTTTTTTCCACGTATCAGGTAAGCGTCCGTCCGGGCGAAAATTGTTTCGCCTCTCCGCTTCGCCCATATCTTCTTTGGTCAAACGCCACGCCGCCCAATTTGCAATTCCCTTATTTCGATTATAAGAAATTGCGTAAAAATTATTAATGAGAAGAAAATTGTCGGGATAAAACGGATTTGCTTTCGCTTGGCTCGGATTGCCCAATGCAAGATAAATTCTTTCCGCTTCCAGAGCATTTTGAGGCTGCTGTGCAGTCGGCAGCGGCGGTTTTATTTTTTCACCGTTAGTTTTTTCTTCAGGTGTCGGCTTATTTATTTCAGATAATTTCTTATTTATTTTCGGAGCAATCCACGCACAAAAAGCAATTGCCCCGATGAGCAATAAAATAGCAATAATTCCGCCGATGGTTACGCTTTTTTTCATAATCCTTAAACTCAAAAGTTTAGCATTCTGAAAAGATTTTTGGCTAACGGCTTTTACTTATTGGCTGTTGGCTTTTACATTTCCCTGTTATCTTACGTTAAGTTAAAATAATAAATTCAATGAGCGAAAAGATACATTTAACAGGACTTGATAAAAGCGAACTTACCGAATTTACAGCAAAAATCGGCGAGCCGAAATATCGTGCGTCGCAAATTTTTAAAGGTTTACACGAAAAGCGGCTTCGCTCATTTGATGCTATTACATCTCTGCCGAAAAATTTTCGTGAAAAATTAAACGAAACGGCAACGGCGACAACTCTAAAGGTTGAATCGCGTTATGTTTCAACCGATGGAACACGGCGATTTTTGATGAAAACGCACGACGGGTTTCCTGTTGAAACCGTTTATATTCCAACCGAAAACCGCGACACGATTTGTTTTTCATCGCAATCGGGTTGTCCTTTAAAATGCGATTTTTGTTTGACGGCAAAACTCGGCTTTTTGAAAAATTTAACCGCCGGGGAAATTATCGAGCAAATAATTATTGTCTTAAACGATGTTTACGGCGAAGCACAAGAAACTCCGCACGGAACAAATTTGGTGGCAATGGGAGCGGGCGAGCCGTTTTTAAATTTTGAAAATTTAATCAAAGCCGTCGAAATTATGGCGGAAGAAGACGGACTTTTTATCGTGCCGAATCGAATTACGGTTTCGACGGCGGGAATTGTGCCTAAAATCTATGAACTCGCAAAACTTGAAAAGCGTCCGCATTTGGCGATTTCGCTGTCCGCACCGAATAATAAATTGCGTGATAAATTAATGCCGATAAATAAAAAATGGAATATTGATGAGCTCTTAGAAGCAGCAAAAGAATTTCAAAAATCATTGCGGCGTGGCGAAAAGTTTACGTTTGAATATGTCTTGCTCGGCGGCGTAAATGATTCTGATGAACACGCTTTGGAATTGGCGGAATTGTTGGAAAAATACGACTTAACCCGTGTCAAAATAAATTTAATCGCACATAATTCCGCCGAACCGCTTGATTATAAACCGCCGGATGCAGAACAAGTGCGGAATTTTAAAAATATTCTGGAATCAAACGGAGTTTCAGCTTATGTCAGAACGCCGAGAGGCAGAGATATTTATGCCGCGTGCGGACAATTGGCGGCGATGGGAAAGGGGTAAAAAAGAAAAAGAGTGAAAAAGCGGGTTATTTCTTATAAATAAAAACTTTTTCACTTTGTAAATATATGGAAATATTGATAATCGGCGGCGTATTAGTTTTAATAATGATTGTCGTCTCCACAAAAATTAAAAAAAGTGCGGCAACAGCTTTTGAGCCGGAAATAATTGAAAAAGAAGATTTTATAATCGAAAAAGCGAGCGGTTTTTTATATCCAATGCGTGATGAACCCGATTTCCCGTTTGAAGCATATTCAAAATTTTACGGCGAAAGATCAACGCGAAATATCTGGCGGGCGAGAATTCGCCTGAGAATTTCGGACGGTTTGAATTTTCAAAAGTTAGTTAAGGAAATAAAATCAAGCGGCGAAAAATTTATCTCGCAGAAAAATTTCGACGACATTCCCGAAGATCAAAGAGGCACAATTATCAGAACGGAAAAAACCGAAAATGAAATTGATTACAAAATTTTGCGAAAAATTGTGCAGAGCAAAAAACAATCTAAAACTTACGAATTGAAAACCACCATTTTAGAACCTTACGGCGATGAATATACCGAAAAGGCTTGCGAGATGATGGAGAGTTTTGAAGTAAAATAAAGAATAAGATTTGAAATATACACAAAAAATAATCAAACTATTGTCTGAAAATCAGCATCTTTAAAAAAGAGCAGGAATAAAATACTTACATTTTAATATTAATATGACAGTTATGAAAAAATATCTTTTTATCGGTTTATTTTTAGCAATCGGATTTTTCTTTGTCGGCGAAGCAAATGCACAAAGCATCAGCGGTTCGATTGAGAAAGGAAGTGTGAAAAAAGGAACGACTGCCAGTGGTTATGTGGTTTTGAATATTCCAAAAGGACTTCACGTTAATTCGTATCGTCCGCAGAGCGAATATGCAATTCCAACTCGTCTGAGCGTCAACGGTGCAAGCAATGTCAATGCTTTTGGAGTAACATATCCGGCTGGAAAAGTGCGTAAATTTGAATTTTCGGATGAACCAATCAGCGTTTACGAAGGTCGTGCGATTTTAGGCTTTAAGATTAAAGTTCCATCAAATTATCGCGGCAGCACAATTCGCGTAAAGGCGGAAGTCCGCTATCAGGCTTGTACAGATGAGGTTTGCTACGCACCAAAAACAAAGTCCATCTGGATAACGGCACGGGTCAGATAAAAGACTTTTATAAATTCTGGATTTAAAACAAGACCGCAACGCTGTTGAAAATTTCGCGTTGCGGTTTTGTTCTTTTGATAAAAAAAATTAAACTTTCACAGTTTCCACCGTTTTATACGGCTTGTCAGCAAATAGGTTAGGTAAAATGCAGAAATCCGCACGACAGTAAGGGTGTCTAACGCTTTACACCCTTACTGTCGTGCGGATTTCTGCAAAATAGATTTAACAAACCTACTTACTGATACTCGGTATTATTTCTACTTTCGGCTTGCTCCCGTGCGTGATAAGAATTACGGATGATTATTCGGATTCTCCACATTCAATCCTTCATTTTGAGCCACGATGTTTAATTCTTTACCGGCGGAAACCAAAGTCAGCGATGGAAGTCCGTTGGCGACGGCTTCGTTATTTGCTTCCAAAGATGTTGCGAGCTGCACTGCATCATATCCACGCAAGGCGTGCTTTACGGCTAAAGTCATTGCGGAAGATAAAAGTATCGGCGTAATTTCGACGGTAAAATAATTGTTCGTTAAATCATGTTGAAAAGCGGCAAGTGCATTCTGTAAATCCGTTGCATTAATACTTTTTGCCTTTGTGTCTTCGGGCAAGTGCTGCTACAACTTCAACCCGCGTAATTCGTGCGAGCAAAATAATATTGCCATTTTTAGTATCAGCTAAATTATCAACAAAATTTGAGCCGACCTCATTAACATATCTTTTAATAATCGCACTGCTGTCAAAGAAATATTCCGCCACTAACCACGCTCCTTGATGATCGTTTCGGAAATCGGTTCGCCTTTAACATCTATGCGTTTGAAATTTTGACGAAATTTATCATCAGGCAAACCGAGCGGTATTTCGGTAATTAAACCTTTTCGTTTCAAAGCGTTTACAAAATTTTTCTCTCGTATTCCGAGATTTTTTTGATTCTCTTTCAATTCGTCCAAAATCTTTTGACGCTCAACAGGCGGCATCTTTTGTAATTCACTCAAAACTTCCGTCGGTGTCATTTGTTTTTTCCTCCGCAATCATTTTAACACGAATTTTCTAAACTCTCGTTATTTGCACAGCCTCATTTCCACTTTCGGCTTGTTCTCTCGCTTGATAAGAACTTCGCGTTAGTAGCGATGATTGGTCATCTTAACAAAAAAGCATTAATTTCAATCGCACCTAATTTCAAACTGGTCGTGTTTAGCAAGGATTGATTGCCCAAGCTATTTTTGCAAGTTTATCTTTCTTGAAGGAAAACTCCGCCGAACCCACTTTCATTGGGTACTCCAAATATTCAAGATCTAACTCTTTGTAAACTTCTCGGAAACCGAATTTCTTGATAACTTTTTTCTTAGTCGTGCCAATATTTATATCGGAGGCGACAGTCCAATTGGACGAGGTTATTTCTATTTCAGCAACAAAAAACTCTTTTCCTTCATTTGATTCAAGTAATCTTAAAACCAATCCGGGATAACGCAAATTTAGTACCGGATCTGTATCACACGGAAGTGAACCGCCTATTTTACTCGACGATGGTTTCCCGAGTTTTTCAATGACCTCTGAACGATGTGTGCCTATCTTAACCCCTTTTACATCAAGATCAATCGTCTGAGCAGATAAAGCCGACGATAAAACAAAAAGCATCGCTAAAATAAAAACCAATAATTGTTTCATGAATACCCCGCTATATAAGGACACCAATATGAGTAGTTAAGCAACAAAATCAACTACTCACTTTATTCCCACTTTCGGCTTGCTCCCGTGCGTGATAAGAACTTCGCGTCAACGGTGATGATTCGACGTGCTTAAAGCCCATATCTTCGCCGATGCGTTTCCATTCGACAAATTCTTCAGGCGTAACGTATCTTTCGACGGGCAAGCGTTTTTCGTAAGGTTGCAAGTATTGCCCAATGGTCATAATGTCGCAGGAAACTTTTCGCAGGTCTTTCATTAATTCGACAACTTCTTCAAACTCTTCGCCGAGTCCCGCCATAATTCCGCTTTTTGTGAACATCTGCGGAAATTGTGTATCACGAAAATGTGCGGCACGTTCGAGTAATTCCATTGATTGCGTGTAAATCGCATCGGGACGGACGCGGCGATAAAGGCGTGCGATGGTTTCCGTGTTGTGATTTAAAACTTCGGGTCGTGCTTCGAGTGCGATATTTAGAGCGGTTTCGTTTCCTTGAAAATCGGGAATTAGCACTTCGACCTTACAATTCGGATTCATTTCGTGAACTTTGCGAATCGTTTCCGCCCAATGTTCCGCACCGCCGTTTTCCAGATCATCACGATTTACCGAAGTAATTACGGCGTGTTCCAAACCGAGATGTTTGACAGCTTTCGCAACATTCATCGGCTCTTCCGGGTCAAGTTCCATCGGTTTCCCTTTGTTGACCGCACAAAATCCGCAAGTCCGCGTGCAGGTATCGCCGCCGAGCATAAATGTTGCCGTCTTATCCTGCCAGCATTCAAAAATGTTTGGACAACGTGCTTCCTGACAAACTGTGTGTAGATTCAAACCTTCGATCAATTTCAAAACCTTATTCTGATTCGTCGGATCGCCGATCTTGATCTTTAACCAATCCGGTTTTTTCAGCCGTTCACGTTTTCGGCTGTTCGGATTTTTCTTGGCGATAAATTTATTTATTAAAACTTGTTCTTCAATCATATAAATACTTTTATAAATCGTTTTCTAAATAATATAAATTCATTTTATCATTTTGGAATAACATTTGTCGCATCGCTTCTAATTTCAAAAATTTAACAAGAAGTTAGTTTGACTTTCCTTTTTCAGAAGCATAAATTTATATTATTGACTTTTTAGTAAAGATTCAAATTATGAACTGGAATTCGATTAAAAAACATACCTGCCGTTGTTACTGCTGCAAAATGAAACACGCATCACGGCTGAAGTTTATTTGATTGGATGAAACGAAAAAAGTCCCAAAAAGTAAATAGATCAACGGTTGTGAAAATTCTGAAGGAATAATTTCACAGCCGTTTTTCATTTTTAATAAAGAAGTTTTATGACGACGAAGACGCAACATACATTTTCAAAGAGGAGTCTGGAAGCACAGATCGGCAACACGCCTTTGATTCGCCTTGATCGCGTAACGGCAGATTTGCCGAAAAACATTGAAGTTTATGCGAAAGCCGAACATTTGAATCCGGGCGGTTCGGTCAAAGATCGGGCGGCGTTGGCGATGATTCTCGATGCGGAAAAACGCGGAATTTTAACGAAAGATAAAACGATCTTGGATGCAACGAGTGGAAATACGGGAATCGCTTACGCAATGATCGCGGCGGCACGCGGTTATAAATTGACTCTGACTTTGCCCGCCAACGCTTCGCCGGAACGCAAGAAAATTTTGAAAATCTACGGTGCGGAAATCATCGAAACCGACGCGATGGGCGGAACGGATGCGGCACAAATTAAGGCGAAAGAATTGGCTGCGGAGTTTCCCGAAAAATACGTCTATCTCGATCAATACAACAACGAAGCGAACTGGAAAGCACATTATAATTCGACCGCCAACGAAATTTGGCAGCAAACCGAAAACCGCATCACGCATTTTCTCGTAGGTTTGGGAACGACCGGAACTTTTATCGGAACAAGCCGAAAATTAAAGGAACTAAACCCGAAGATCGTCAGCGTTTCGATGCAGCCCGCGTCACCTCTGCACGGACTCGAAGGAATGAAACATCTCGAAACCGCAATCGTGCCGGGAATTTATGACGAAACGGTCGCCGATGCCGAAACGGAAGTCGAAACCGAAGATGCGTTTGAAATGACAAAAAGACTTGCGAGAGAAGAAGGCTTATTCGTCGGCGTAAGTGCCGGAGCAAATGTCTTTGCGGCAATCCGTTTGGCAAAGACGCTGAGCGAAAAAGGTGAATCGGCAGTAATCGCAACCATTTTATGCGATGGCGGCGGAAAATATTTGAGCGAAAGTTTTTGGAATGAATGATTTTATTGAACGAAGAACAAATTAACGAAATTAGAAAACACGGCGAGCAGACTTTTCCGTTTGAATGTTGCGGTTTGCTGATCGGTAAATTTAATGATGATGGCGTGAAGGAAGTTTTTGAGACTTTTTCGATTGAGAATGCACGCGAAACGGAAGCGAAACATAATCGTTCGCTGATAACGCCGAAGGATTTGATGCGTGGCGAAATGTATGCACGGAAAAAGGGTTTGGATGTCGTCGGCAATTATCATTCGCATCCCGATCATCCGGCGATTCCGTCCGAATTCGATCTCGAACACGCTCTGCCCGTTTGGTCTTACATCATCGTTTCTGTAATGAAAGGCTCGGCAAAAGATGTGCGTTCGTGGGAAATGGAGAATGATCGGTCGAAATTTAATGAGGAAGAAATTAAGAAAATTTAACCACAGATAGACACAGATAAAAACAGATGGATAAGAAAGATAGAAAGAAAATACTTATAAAAAAATCAAAAATTATCTGTGTGAATCTGTATTTATCTGTGGTTAAAAAGGTTTTTATATTTATCAAGGAGTAATGAAAATGGGAATAAAAGTAATAATACCGACACCTTTGCGGCAGTTTACTGATGGGAAATCGGAGATCGAAGTCGAGGCAAGCACGGCGGGTGAAGCGTTGGAGAAATTGACGGCGGAACACGGCGAACTTCGCAAGCATTTGTATAAAGATGATGAACTGCGGAGTTTTGTAAATGTCTATGTCGGCGAAGAAGATATACGCGATTTGGATGGGACGGACACGAAGGTTGCCGATGGCAGCGAAGTTTTGATCGTACCTTCGATTGCGGGCGGAAATATCGCGGCGGAAGCAAAAGCGGAAAGCAGTTTGCCCGAATTATCGAAGGAAGAGATCGCCCGTTATTCGCGGCATCTTATCTTGCCGGAAGTCGGTTTGGAAGGTCAGCGAAAACTCAAAAATGCGAGAATTTTAATGATCGGTGCGGGTGGTCTTGGTTCACCCCTTGGTTTGTATTTGGCAGCGGCGGGAATTGGGACAATCGGGATTGTTGATATGGATGTCGTTGACGAATCGAATCTCCAACGTCAAATAATTCACGGCACAAAAGATGTCGGGCGGGCAAAGATCGCTTCGGCAAAAGATCGTCTGGAAGACATCAATCCGAACACGAAAGTCGAGGCGTTTGAAACTCAACTGACGAGCGAAAATGCTCTCGAATTGTTCAAAGATTTTGACGTGATCGCTGACGGAACAGATAATTTTCCGACGCGATATTTGGTCAATGACGCGGCGGTTTTGACGGGCAAGCCGAATGTTTACGGTTCGATATTTCGTTTTGAAGGACAGGCGAGCGTCTTTTGGGCGGAAAAAGGAGCGTGTTACAGATGTTTATATCCCGAACCGCCGCCGCCGGGTTTAGTTCCAAGTTGTGCGGAAGGCGGAGTTTTGGGCGTTCTGCCCGGAATCGTCGGCTCAATTCAGGCGAATGAAACAATCAAAGTAATTTTGGGAGCGGAAGGAATTTTGCTCAATCGTCTGCTTTTATTCGATGCATGGCAGATGAATTTCCGGCAGGTCAAACTCCGCAAAAATCCTGATTGCCCCGTTTGCGGGACGAATCCAACTGTAACAGAACTAATTGATTATCAAGAATTTTGCGGTCTGCCAAATGCAGATGCGACTCAAGAAAAAGAATCCGACTTGGAAGAAATTACCGCAACGGAACTCAAAAAACGTCTGGATGCGGGCGAAGATCTTCAACTAATTGATGTGCGAGAACCGCATGAATATGAGATTGCAAAAATCCCGAACACTAAATTAATTCCGCTCGGCGATGTCGTCAAACGACGCGATGAAATTGATGAAACGCGAACAACCGTCGTCAATTGCAAAGGCGGCGTGCGAAGTGCGAAGGCAATTAAGGCTTTGCAGGAAGATGATTTTACAGGAAAATTAATAAACTTAAAAGGCGGAATCGGTGCGTGGTCGGATGAAGTTGATGCGTCTGTTCCGAAATATTAAATAACCGGAACGCAAGCGGCTCACTTGCCTAAACGCGAAAGCGTTTAAGAGAATGTCCGTTAAAAATCAAGCTGAAATATATCAACGCAAGTTAGCATTTTTCAAACTCTTGCAGTCGAGCCGCTTGCGTTCCGGTCTTAAAGCCGCCCGACGACTTTTCCCTTGATATATTCTTTTGTAACAGCACCGTATTTGCGGCTATCCGTGCTGTCTTTTAAATTATCGCCGACAAGAAAATAATGCCCGTGTTCATTTATCCGCTGGATTCTTTTCAAAATTTCGCTATTTTGCTCAAGCGGATGCCTGGCAATCACAATGTCGCCGACCCCGAATTCAGCATTTCGATTAACTAAAACCTTATCGCCGTCCTTTAAAGTTGGCAGCATCGAGTTATTTTCAACAATATATTTGTGTCGCAAGCCGAGAAATATCAAACCTATTTCAAACAAACTCGCTTCGGGCAATTCTTTCATTTGAATTTAAAATAAAACGATGAGTGATAAATTCTCAAAACAAAAACTTACCACTCATCAATTACTATTTTCCACTAATTAAAAACTGACGGTGTAATATTCGACATCTTCGCCCTTGCTGTCCCAGAATATTTCGTGAATTTTCTTGACGTGATCCATCAATTCGTTAGAGTGTTCGTGGCTGACTTCTTGTTTGCAGGTTGAGCAAAGTTTTGCCGCCTTCCAGAAAGTTTCGTGAAGGTCGGGATATTTTTCCAGATGTTCGGGTTTGAAATAATCCGTCCAAAGCACGAGAATGTGGTCTTTTGCCAAATCCGCCCGTTCTTCTTTGATAGCAATATATCGCGTCAAAGTATTTTGATATTTGATATTCGCTTCTTTATCATCAGCGGCGGGCTTTTCGAGATCGAGAATTTTCTTCGTCAATGAATGAACCGCTTCCGCTTCGATGCGTGCCTGTGCCGGATCATAAACTCCGCAAGGTCCGTCGCAATGTGCTTTGGCAATATGTGTCGGTGCTAATTCTACTAATTTTTCTTTTATTTTTTTAATCATTTTTTTCTTCCTTGTTCTTTTAATAAAATACTTTTCAACTAAAATCGCTGACATTCACAAACAAACCTGCCGCCTGCAACTGCCAACTGCCGCTGTTACTCCACAGGTCGTCCGCCCGCGTCCAATCCTTCGACGCTTGATTGACGAATTACTTTAATACTCAAATCGTCATTACAGCGAATCTGACACGACAAACGCGTGTGGTCGCCAAGATCGGTTTTTGACGCGAGAATCATTTTTTCCGGATCACCGATCGGTCCCGGATCGCCCGATAAAATCTCGACGCGGCAGGTCGTGCATTTCGCATTTCCGCCGCAGCGGTGCAAAATATCAACGCCGTTATCTTCAAGTGCTAAAACTAATTTTCGTCCCTTATCCGCTTCAAAAGCGACTTCCCCGTTTGCGGTTTCCGCAGTAATTGTTGCCATAAATTTTCTCTGACTCCTGCAATTGATTTTGTAAAACTTCTATAACTTGACTTTAGGAAAATTGAGTGTGAAAAGCAAGCACAGAGATTTTCGCTCTCGTCTATTTATTCATTTGTTATAAAAAAATTTGGTAATGAATTATAAGGGAATTCAGAAACGGAGTTCGTGTCAAATGTCTATGTATATCCGATAAAAAATCGAACTATTTCCCCCGGAACATCGCGTTATATATACAGGAAATTTCACTTCATCAGCTAAGGTTGATAGTTTATAAAAACGATGGCTGCTGCCGTGTATATTAAATGTGAAAAATTTCGGATCAGCACATAACTATCAATTAAATTAAGATTAATTTGCTATGTTCGGCAAATAGTAAAAAAAATTACGTATATATATTAAACTTGAATGAAAAGTTGGAATTTCAACTGACATTTTCTTTCTTTTATAAGTTTTGATCTTTTGAGTGATGAGGATTTCCCACAAACACAATAAAGGAATCAAGCACAAACTAAATACTTTCAAACAGATAGTCTTTTACTCTCGATTCATAATTTCAAATTAGTTTTGTTAGATTCTAAGTAATCGTGCAGAAATAGTTTAGACTATCAAGCGAGATGGGTAAAATAAAAGTAATCGAACTAACGAAAAAACAATGCGAAGCCTTGGAAAACGGTTATCGCCATGGCACGACACATAGTTT
>JALZKH010000048.1 GCA_030859345.1 Acidobacteriota bacterium
TTGTATTGTTGAGCATATGAATTGACTCCAATTATGAAAATCAAAAAACAAGCCGTCGCAGCTTTTATAAAACCTTTGCATCCAATATGCGTAAAGCCCGGATAATTCATTTTATTACCTCAAATTCCCTTTTTCGTCTGGACGCAATACTGCGAAAATCTATGCTCCCGTCAAAATCTTTTCAGCCCGGCGAAGCTGCTCGGCTCTTGTTTCCGGCTGCATCTCTCTTTTCTTCGGCTGCACCTCTTTTTTGTTTATGACGGTGCGTGAAGGTGCAGATTTGGAACGCAATTGAACGGGCGGCTTAACTTGCGGCTGTTTTATAATTTCCGGTTTTCTCGCTTTATCAACGGTTTTTACTTCCGAATGTATTTCGTTTTTCGTTGCTTGCTCTGTTTCCTCTGCTTCCTCAATAATTATTTCAGGCACAACAACCGTATTTTCGGCGATTTGTTCATCTTCAGCAAATTGTCCGGTTTTGGTCAATTTTTGCACCATTTTGAAATTTTCGCTTTGGATGAAGGAAAATTGAAAAACAAAATGAAGAATGATTATTGCAAAAATAGCTCCACTCGCTATGGCATAATTCCTTTTTCTTGCCTTTCTTAAAGACAAAGTTTTGACATCGGATTTATCGCTTTTGTTCACTTTATAAAACTTTAGCATTGTTTTTATTTCCTCAATTAGTGATCGTTCTAAATAAAAGAATAATTACAAACTACTAAGATGACTTAAACCAACAAAAATGTTGCCTAAAAGGTTTAAACAATTTTTACAGATAATTGTTTATGTTTTACATTAGCAATTCCAACATAATTTAGCTAACGACTATACCTTAAAAGGAATTATTTATTAAAGAAAAACAACTATGAACCGGTTAAATTCAGATGGTTAATTATAATGTTTGTTTACATTTGAGCCGATTGATATATTGTAAGAAAATATCAACGAACTCATTGTAACAAAAACTTGATAAAATCTGAATAAAAATAAACATTTTTTTATTCATCTGAAAGAATGCTAGAATAATTTGCATACGAGACCAAAACGTATTGCAAAAGTTTCTGTCTTATTTGGAGAATTCTACTATGCGAAAAATTTTTAATCCGACAGTCTTGATTTTAACATTCAGCCTTGGTGTCCTCTTAGTTACGGCTTGGTTGTTTGTTCAAGATAAACAAAATCAGAAACCGAAAATTATTCCACCGATAGCAAATGATTTAGTTGCGAATTCTAATTCCGAAGATGAAGAAAGTTATGCTGTTTATTCAGCTTTGATTGAAAATATATCTGTGAATCAAAAAAGCGACTTAATTGTTATTGAAGAGGAAACAACAGGTTGTAAACCACCATTTGGAAGCAGTAGCGACAAAAGGGGTTATGAATTAATTAAAGAATGGGAAAATCAAGTTCTTAAGAAGTTCACAGATTTGTCGAATGAAACTTTGCATAATTTTCAAAATAAGCGAAAGCATTGCGATTTGTTAAAATCTGATCTTGATGCTTCTGTTAATTATATACTTGTTAGTGAAAAAGAGATTGATTTTCTAATTGATCAAAGAAATGATCCAAATTGGGGTAAACTTTCTGCGAAGTATCCGAATTCGTATGGTTTTAATAAATTTTCAAAAATAGGATTCAATCGTGAAATGACGCAAGCACTTGTCTATACAGAACATAGTTGCGGCAGTCTTTGTGGTGAAACAAGTTTTGTATGGTTGAGAAAGAAAAATAACATATGGATTGTAGAAGAGAATGCCTCGATATTGGTGTTTTAATATGCGGAAATAATTATGAAAAAGAAAATTACAGTTTATGAAAAACCTACTTGAACGACCTGCCGCAAATTGGCGAATGCCTTCCGTGAGAATGGTGTTGAATTTGAGCAGGTAAATTATTTTACCCAAGAATTATCCGAAGACAAACTTCGCAATTTATTAAAGAAAGCAAATCTTAAACCTTCGCAGGTTTTGCGGAAACGTGAGAAGATTTATAAAGAATTAAACTTGTCGGAAGAAACCGATTCGGATAAATTGATAAAATTGATTATTGAGAATCCAATTCTGCTTGAGCGTCCGATTGTCGAAATCGGCGACAAAGCCGTCTTGGCAAGACCAATTGAAAAAGCGTTAGCATTAATAGGTAATTGGTGATTGGTGATTGGTGATTGGTAATTGATGAAGAAAATGAAAAACCAATCACTTATCACCAATTACCAATTACCCAAATAAATTATGAGTATTACAAATGGAAACGGACACAAACCGAAGCCTAAAAATGTCTTGGGCGGTGAATTGAAATCCTGCTGCACAGACCCGATGACGGGATTTTACCGTGATGGATTTTGTCATACCGGAGCAAATGATGTCGGAAGCCACATTGTTTGTGTGGAAATTACGGATGAATTTCTTGATTTTTCGCGTTCGCGTGGGAATGATCTGATCACGCCGCATCCCGAATTCGGTTTTCCGGGTTTGAAGAAAGGCGATAAATGGTGTCTATGTGCGATGCGTTGGCGTGAAGCACTCGAAGAAAATGTTGCACCGCGTATAATTCTAGAAGCGTGCCACGAAAATGCTTTGAATTTTGTTTCGCTTGAGGATTTGAAAAAATATGCGATAACCAAAGTTTAAACTACGGGTAAATCCTAAAAAATCTCTCTGTTTTCACTGTGGCAAAAAATATGGAGCAGCAAACCGAACAATTAGAATTCGATTTTGAAAACGTGCAGGCGGAAATTGTCCGCGAATCTCGTGATGAATTGAAATTGACGCTCGGCGAATTTGCCGGTCCGCTTGATTTGCTGCTGTATTTAATTCGGCGTGAGGAAGCGAATATTTTTGATATTCCGATTGCAAAGATCACGGATGAATATTTGCGTTATATCAAATTACTCGAAAGTATTGATGTTGCTGTCGCGGCGGAATTTCTCGTGATGGCGGCGACTTTGATCGAGATAAAATCGCGTATGCTGCTTCCGCAAGAGCCGACGATTGAAGGCGAAGATGAACTCGAAGACCCGCGGCAGATTTTAATTGATCAGCTTCTCGAACATCAAAAATTTAAGAATGCCGCCGAAATGCTCTGGTCGCGGGCAACGGTTGAACAAGCGATTTTTACACGCGGGACAATCGAATCTGACGAAAATAATCTGGAAGTATCGGCGACGATTTTTGATCTGTTTGAAAAATTTCAGCAAATTGTCGAGCGTCATAAAGAAGAGATTCAAATGGAAATTGAACGTGAGGAAATTTCGTTGACGGAAACAATCAGCAATATAAAATCACGCTTGAAAAAGGAGAAAAAATTAAATGTTTTAGAGTTTTTCAAACAGATAAAAACAAAACACGAATTGGTCATAACATTTATCGCTATTTTAGAAATCGTCCGTACAGAAAGCGTTAAGTTGATGCAGAAAAAGACTTTCGGACATATTATTTTAGAATTAACGTAATACATTTTACATAATTCGTTAGACGCAAAAACGAATTATGTAAAACGCATTACGAATTATGTAAATGGAAGAACAAGAAAAATCCAGTAGAACTATCAGCGAACTTGTCGCCGTTTGCGAAGCATTGATTTTTGTGGCGGACGAACCTTTGCCCGTGCGGACTTTGATAAAGATTTTGCAGGAAGCTTCGGAAACGATTACGGCGGCACTAGAGCAATTACAGAGCGAATATGAGGAACGCGAAAGCGGTTTGCAGGTGCGGGAAATCGGCGGCGGTTGGCAGATTTCGACAAAAACGGCATTTCACGAAGAAGTCAGAGAGTTTTTAAAAACTCAGCCGTCGGCAAAACTTTCGCTCGCATCGCTCGAAACTCTTGCAGTTATTGCTTATAAACAACCGGTTACTGTTCCAGAGATTATGGAAATTCGCGGTGTGCAGTCGGCTTCTTCGATAAAAACTCTGCTCGATAAACACTTAATTTCCGCAAAAGGTCGCAAGGAAACGGTTGGAAAGCCGATGCAGTACGGCACATCAAAAGATTTCTTAGTTCAATTCGGGTTGAGAGATTTATCGGAACTTCCAAGCATCGAAGATTTTGAAGATTTAATACAGTAATTTTATATTTGCTCCCAATTTTTCTTTGGACGAGCAGTTAGCACAAGCCCTAAACTTGCCGTAAACAAGATAAAAACAGCCGCCGTCCAGACGTATGGAATCGAAAGCAAAAGTGTCCAGATGAATGCTCCGATAAACAGCGAAATTGTTTCGGAGCGTTTTTTGTCGGGCGAGATTTGTTTTAGAAACCAATTTCCAACCGATACTTGCAAAGCAACGCGACCGAAAACATAAGCCAGCATTATCAGGACAAAAGCCATCAAGCCGACGACTGCACTAATAAAACCGGGCAGAAAACCGAAACTTACGATTACTCCGAGAGTTGTAACAGTAAATGCCAATGCTCCGATGCCGAATATTTTCAGGGTTGACAGTCGAAAACGTACGACCGAACGGCTAACAGCATTTGGCGTGATCGTGGTGAGTCCTAAAGCTACTAAAAACCAAAAAAGGAGCGATAAAATTCGTTGAACGAGAAAATTTAGTGACAAATCCGGTGCAAAATTGCGAAGTTCTTCCTCGTATCCCGCATACATAATTGTTTCTTTTCCATCTTGCCGCAGAGGATTTTTCGCTTCGGGCTGATATTTTCCGCCTAAAATTATTACGTCGCCGCCGATGAATGCTTTTTCTTCTTGCGTAACCGAACCGCCGATTGTTGCTACATCGCCGTCAACTTTGCCCTTGATAATGACGTTCCCGCCGAATGACAAAACTCCTTTTGCTCTGTTTTCGACAATCACGGTCTTGCCGAAAGCAAAAACTTTCATTTCGGGAGCATCGTTAATAATCAAAGTGTTTTCGTCGGGTTGGGAAATATCGGTTTGAGCAAAAATTGAAACGGCTAAAAAGACTAAAATTATAAAAATGCCGAAAATGTGTCGCCCGAAGGCAAACTGCGGAAAATCTATTTCTTGTCTGAATACATCTGTCAAAACCGTTTATTTATGAGCGTTCAAAACGCAAAATCATCTTGGAGAGGATAAGAGCAGTCAACGCAAAAACCGTTAAAATTAAAATCAAAGTCAGAGCCGAACCGTAAACAAAATGCTGACTCAAAGAACGCAGAATAACGGCAAAAACCAATGCTACATCAATTATCATATGCCAGAGAAATCCGACAACTGCTAAAAATTGATGAGTAAACTTACGAACCGCAAAGCTAAGTGTTTCAAATTGAGTTCTTAAACCGACCACGACCAGCAAAACCAAACTAGCGGAAATAAAAACTGCCGATAAACGCTCTTTCGGATGCCGCAAACCGCTGACGTTACTTTCAGCTTTGGCGGTTATTACTTTTGTAAAATTTTCAGGTAATTTGATGTCTTCCGCTTTATCTTCCAGCAAAATTTCCAAAGTTGTCGAAACTTTTTTCTGGGAATTTAATTCATCCGAGCAAATTTTGCAGTTTGAAAGATGCAAATCCAAATCAAATTCTTCACTCGAAGAAAGTTCGCCGTCAACATATGCAGCGATTTCCTCACGCGGACAGCAGGAATCTTTAATTTGTTCGGACTGCAAATTCATAAATCACTTCAAAAAAATTATGTTTTAAAATATTTAAAATTCGGTTATTCCTCTTTCAACAAACATCTCACGCATCATTTCTCTTGCCCGAAATAATCTGTTTTTCACCGTCCCGAGCGGCAGATTTGTAATTTCCGCAATTTCACCGTAGCTCATATCCTTTGAATGCCTGAGAACAATTAATTCCCTGTAAACTGACGGCAAACATTTTATAACGGCTTCAATTTCTATCCGCCACTCATTTTGTTCACGGTCTTGTTCGGGTGTCGGACGCGGACTTTCAAGTTGTAGTTCATACGTGCCGTTTTGCGTTTCGGTTTCAAGACTTTGTAAGTTTTTTGAGTTTCGGCGGATATGATCAATCGCGGCATTATGAGCGATTCGATAAAGCCAGGTCGAGAATTTATACTCCGAACTGTAACGCTCCAGGGATTTATAAACTTTAATAAAAACTTCCTGTGTAACGTCCAGCGAAGCATCATAATCGTTCAGCATTCGATAAACATAACCGACAATCGGTCTTTGATAACGGCTGACGAGTTCTTCAAAACTGTCCTCACCGCGTCCCGAAATTGATTTTGTAATCAGTTCGGCATCGGTCAAACTTTGTATATTATTTAATGCAATTGCGTTTGTTTTCATTATGCAAAGGATTTACGTTGTTGATACTCTATAAGTTTCAGAAAAGTTGTAAGTGGTAAATGGTTAGTGTATGAGTTATTTTCACTTACCAATCACCACTTACCATTTACCATTAACTAAAAGCCGAGTGTTGCGATTCCGGCAGGAGCGGCAACTTCGTCAAAGGTCAGATTACTTGCGGGAATTGTTAAGCCGACATCTTCGGGACGCAGAACTTTCAGCGGTTCGCCGAGTGCTTCGGCAGTTATTTCTCTAAGTCTTTCGGGAACAAAATCTCTGCCGATAACCAGAAATTTGTCCAGCGAATTTTCTTCCTTATCTCCTATAAAACGGTCTTGATAATAAACCAGCAGACGGTAAATTTCATCATCTCTTTCGCTCACGCTGCAAGTTACTGAACGGACGACGGCAGGCTCATCACCCCGAATAAGCATCGCTGTAAAACCATCATTTTGCGAACTTATTAAAAGTGCATCCGCCTGGCTGTTCGGGTCGGCGATCCATCTCGATTCGCTGACGGCACGCGGCAAAATCAATCCCGCTCGCCAGCCAAGTCTTTCAAAAATGGTTTCGTATTCATCAATTACGCTTAATTTTACAGCCGTTGCAAAATATCTTGTTTTCCCTTCGGCATCGGAACTGATTTTTTTGCGTGAGATTCGCAGTTCGCCAGAAGGCACTCCGAAACTCGTTTCAGCCTTCCAATCCAGAACATCTTCGAGTTCGATTTTTGAAGCGGGTTTATCTTCGAGCGTTAAAATTGCCGTGCGTGCGACGTTTGAAGGAAGCGAAACCGACCAGCGTTTGTTTTTTCGCAAACCGGCATTGGTTATCGCTTCTTCGAGAAAGACGATCAATTCATTGCCATTTGAGATATTTTTTTCAATAAAATTCGGCTCAAGCAGATTGTCGGGCAATTCAATTGTGGCGGCTTGTTCGATGCCGAATCTTCCTTTGCCTTCTTTCTGTAAAGCCAGAGCAATGACAAAATCCTGTTCGATGCCAAGTGCGGCACGCGGATATTTTGGTTGGGTTAAAGTTTTGAACATTTATTAATAATCGCTGTATGCCTTACCGCCGCTGTCTTCTCCGTCTGCCAGACTTTTGACACTTACTAAACCTTGTCCGCCGTCAATCGAATTTGAATCTTCGCCCGTTATCTCCCGCCATTCTCTTTCTTCGGTAATCGGGTCTTTGGGAATTTCACGCAGGTATTTTGCTGTAACCAAATCTTCAAGCGACTGCGGAAGCCTTGCTTTATCGGCGGAATACTGATCAATCGAGCGACGCATCTGCCAGAGATTTTCACTCAAAACGGTTTCACGGGCGTGCTGGACACTTGTTCGATAGGTCGGCAAAGCAACGGAAAGCAAAATAATTATGATAAACATCGCAATCAGGAGTTCAAGCAGGGAAAAACCCTTTTGCATTTGCGATTTGCGATTTGCGATTTGCGATTTTACTTTTATCTTAATTATTTTTTCTTTCCCAAACATTATTTTTAATCAGATTTTTTTACTTTTTACTTTTTACTTTTGCCTTTTGCCTTTCCCTTACCAATCGCTGTATTTTTCACCGTTTAATGCTTCGGCATCGGAACTTGAACGGATGTCGAAAACATTTATCTGATCCCAACTTCCCGCGTCTTCACCTTGAAAAGAAGAACGGAATCGCCAATCGGATTTTCCCGTGAACGGATCAATCGGCATTTCCCGCAGATAAACTTTCGTTTTTAATTCCGTATCGTTTAAATCTGTGGCGTTTCTGGTATCGTCGCCCAAACCCACTCCGCCGATTGCCGATGCGGGCAGTCCACGCGGTTTTACTTTTACACCTTCGACCAAAACTTCCAAAGAAGGCGGATAACGGTCTAAATTATCAACTGTAAAAATCGTGCAGTCATCAATGACGATACGGCTTCGCGGATCGGCGGGAATATTTTGTTGATTTTGACCTCCTGAAGGTCCCGGCGGCTGTGTTGTCAAGCCGGTAGAACCTAGCGGACAAGCTCCGAGCGTGTCGCGTTTGAATTCATCAATCGCATTTCGCACATCCCGCAAAGTTTGCCGCAGACGTAATTCCTTTTGACGTTTAACACCGTTCTGCACAAGCGGAATCGTTCCCATTACGAGAATTGAAAGCACCGTTAGAGTGATAATCAATTCAAATAGAGTATAGCCCGCAACCTTTGAATTTTGAATTTTGAATTTTGAATACATCTTAAAAATTCAAAACGAAATTATCACCTTCAGCCGTCAGCATATTTAAAATATCAGCGTCAAATTCGATATTCGGCGTTCCGTCTTTTAATGCCTCTATTTCGATATAAGCCATAATTCCCGAACTATTTTCGGAAACATCTTTCGGCGATGAAAGACTGACATATAATTTGCCGTTTTGATTCAAAAACGGTTTCGCTTCGGTTTGAGCTAAATTTGCACCGAACACATCGCCGTAGCTAATTCTGCGAATCGCAATTCGGCTTTCATCAAATTTCAAACCTAAAACCGCTGAACGAAAAGCCTTTGCACTTCTGACCATTATCGCAAATTTAGTTTTTTCGCCGGCTTTCATTGCTCTGAATTTCGGCAAAAATTGTAAAGTAGCCGTCGGTGCATTCGTATCAATCGGTTCACTTTTTATGGATGCTCCCTTAGTTTTCAGAGCTGTTTCTTTCAAGTTCAAAGTTTTTACGCCTGGATTTATTGGACGTAAAGTTGTTGAACCAACCGAACTGTCACTAAATCCGGCAGGTGTATCAGATGTATTGGTGTTTTCTTTGACGGCAACATCAGATTTATTTTCCGTAACGACCGTTTTTTCAGGTGTGTTTTTTGAAACTGTTTCCTGTCCGTTTGCTTTAACATAAGACGGAACTTGCAGCTTTTGATCGGGTAATTGAACCGTAGGATTTCTCGGCAATCTACGGGCTAGTGCCAGTTGTTCTTCAACTTCCTCTCTAATCAGAAGAGCTTCTAAATTACTGGTTGTCGGAACTGCAAGGCTTCCCGTTTGACGCTCAACAAGGTCTTCCGGCAGAATCGCCGGTGCTCGAATCACACGCGGTGTAACGGCGATGACAATATCAATTTCGCGGTTTTCTCTGGTCGGTGCGGTGAAAAGTCTGCCGATGATCGGAATCAAACCGAGAAACGGTAAACCTTCGCGTCCGCGGCTTTCAACGCCCTGAGCGACACTTGCCAAGAGAAGCGTTTTGTTATTTTGGATTCGTGCCGTTCCATTGATCTTTCTTTCGGTAAATGTCGGTGTCAAAGTTCCGGCATTGACGACCTCTTTTGATTCAATTTCCATCGAAACCTGAACATCCTGATTCGGAAAAACTATCGGTTTGAATTTGAGTGTTAAACCAACCTGCTCATATTGAATAACCGGAAATCCGTTGCCGAAAGCATTTCCGGTATTGTTTCCGCCGCCCGTTGTGTTTCCGCCCGAAAAAGGAATGACGCTGGCGGTTTGGACGGGAACTCTCTGACCGATTCTGGCGGTCGAATCTTCATTATTAAATGCGTGAATCTGAGTTGAAGCAATAAGTTTCGTGTTGTTTTTTCTTTGCAGAGCGATAATTGACGAACCGGGAAGCAGAAGTCCAATGCCTAAAGCCGTCGGCGGACTGATGCCCAAAATATCGGTGATCGCGTTTCTATTTCCACCGCTGACGATTCCGCTGCTCGTTCCGCCGAGATTTAACAAACTCGATCCTGTTCCAAACTGATTTCCCAGCTGTAATAAGTCGGATTTTGAAACTTCATAAATCTGTACATCCATCACAACTTCGGCACGGTCTTTATCGAGCGTTTTGATAAGTTTGCCGAATAAGCGTATATTCTCCGCCGTATCCCGAATTGTAATGCTGTTCGTATCTTCATCTACTATCGCATTGGTCGGCGTTCTACCGGGTTGAGCCGGAATCGCCTGTTTAATTAAAGCTGCAACATCTTTCGGATCGGCATTTGCCAAATAAAATGTCTGCAGAACGAGTTGTTCAAAAAATTGCCGACGGTTTGAATTGGCAACCAGAATCGTGCGTGGTCCGACTTTTTCAAAAAATAAACCTTCCTGCAGAAATATGTAATCCAGTGCTTTTGCGGCGGTTACATTTTTCAAATCAATTTTTATGCGTCGCGGCGTGCGAAAACTTGAAGTATCAAATAACACATTTATATCTAAATCCTTTGAAAGTTTGCGGACGATGTATTCCAAATCTATGCCGGTCGGAAACGGGACATCTGTTAAAACATCGTATTTTTGCGGAATAACGATATTTGAAGGTATAACGCCATCCGTTAAACCCGCATTGATCAATCTGACATCATCGGAACTACTTTTCTCTTCAGCATCGCCGTTAATCAATTTTTTCTGAAGCCGCAGCATCCGTTCCATTTCGGATTTTGCCAATTCATTAACGGGATCATAAGCATAGGCTTTTCTGAAAGCAATATAAGCTCCGCCGTAATCTCCCTGCTCGGCTTGCGATCTTCCACGTTTCATATACATCTGTGAAGCATTAAATAAAGCACGGCGATAATGCAGACGATATTCGGGATTTTTCGGATTATCGGCAACTGCCAGAGCAAAATCTTCGGCAGCTTGATCCCATTCTTCGGCAATTTCGTGTTTAAGTCCTTCTTTAAAAAACTTTTTACCATCGCCGACAGCCGCCAGTAAAGTTACAGGCAGAAGCAAACTGAGAAGCAAGAAAAGACTTAGCGAGAAACGCAGGTTTGATTTGATTTTCATAACATTAATTTTTTGGGGCTACTAATTTTGATTTGCTGAATTTTAGCAAAATGTTTAACTTCCGAAATTTTACACGCGGTGCTAAATGTAAAGTTTCAAAATGATTGAAAATTTTAAAGAATTTTTAGCTTTAACATTATTCCATTGATTTGAGAAAAAAAGCAATATTTATTAATTCCCTTTTATATCCAATACATTTTGTTAAAGATAATATAAGGAATACTAACAGTCATTATTCATTTTTTTAAGATGAATCAAAAATCCATTGTCATTTTTTCATTTATTGTATCATCAAACGTGAATAAATATAATGAATACCTACTGTAAACTATATTCGCGTTTTTGGAAAGAATGCAAATGTTTCTATAAGTTGATAGATTCGTTATATCACGACTGCGTTGCTTGCTTTTAGTTTTCTATAATTCGCTTGTTGTTGTTATTTATTTTCACCTATTGATTGTGGATCATATTTATTTTTCGATTCTTTTGTGGGATAGTGTCAAAAGTTGTGGAAGTAGAAACTTAATAAAAAGAGCGTATCTTTAATCTTTGAGTTTTTATCGGACTAGCTTTTGCTCAATATATTTATGTTAAAACACCGCAACATATTCCTTTAAGTTAAGTTAATGTAGTAAAATAACTTGTTGAAGGGGAAAAATTATGTCAGTAGATTTACAAGAAACTATTCAGGAGAGAGTCCGAATTTTGTCGGAAGATGAATTGCGTCAAGTATTAAATTTTGTCAACGGTTTGCGTAACGGCGGAAAATCGGCGGAAACTTTGGGCGAATTAATTGATGAATGCTTCAAGGATGTGCCGCCGGAAGTTATGGACAAATTACCCGAAGACGCTTCCGCAAATCTTGAACACTATCTTTACAACGCACCGAAAAAATAATGGACGAAATTTTTGTTGATACACTTTATCTTGGTCGCACGGCTCAATCCAAAAGACCAATGGCACAAAGCCGCACTCGAAATCGAACCGTATCTCAAAGACAAACGGCTCGTTACAAGCGAAACGGTTTTGATCGAATTGCTAAATTATCTTGCCAAGTTTCCGCCGCAAATGCGGGAAGCTGTTGCCAAATTTGTAAAGTTGGCATTGAAAAACAACATCGTTGAAGTCGTTCTCCACACGCACGAAACATTTTTGGAAGGCTTGGAACTTTACGGAAACCGTCTTGATAAAGGTTACAGTTCGACCGATTGTATTTCGATGCTGATAATGCGTAAACGCGGAATTCAAGAAGTTTTGACGCACGATAATCATTTTAAGCAAGAAGGTTTTACAATTTTGCTTTAATTGGTTTAGCTTTTGCCCAACATATTTGGGTTAAACACCGCAACAGATTCTTTTGAGTTAGATTGAATTTATTAGTTGATAATAATGGAGAAAAATATGTTGGAATTTATACCAGGAATAACTGTTCTTTACAACATCTTAAAAGACATATTAAGAGAGGAAATGATGTTTTAAAGCAAAGGAAAGAACTCTCAAATGAATTGATGGATAATTGTAATATATGGTCTGCTGAACTTTTATCAACATTTGATAAGGCTGTTAAAAGCTGGTCGAAACAAGGAGAAGGAAAAGAAATCGCAATGAACGAAATTATGAAGTTAGAAGAAGATTTTCTAAAACTTGATTATCGATCATTAGAATCAAAAAGCCCGATATTGTTATTTTTGAGTGAGGATGAAAGATTTAAAGAATTTGCATCAAGTTGTGCGGACTTTTATAAATCAGCTTTGAGTGTCAAACGTATGGCGTATGATGGAATTCGAGATACAAAAGGAAAATATCTTGACATAAACAATAATGGAATTAAAACGACTGTTAGTTCTTGGAAAAAAGAAGTAGAAAATATGTTGCGAAAAGTAAATAAAGAATATTTAGAGATAAAAACGATTACACCAAGTTGATCAGATTTCTATAAATTATTAAAACATACTCAAACCTATATTTAAGTAAGTAATCGTGCAGAAATAGTTTAGACTATCAAGCGAGATGGGTAAAATAAAAGTAATCGAACTAACGAAAAAACAATGCGAAGCCTTGGAAAACGGTTATCGCCATGGCACGACACATAGTTT
>JALZKH010000049.1 GCA_030859345.1 Acidobacteriota bacterium
AAACTATGTGTCGTGCCATGGCGATAACCGTTTTCCAAGGCTTCGCATTGTTTTTTCGTTAGTTCGATTACTTTTATTTTACCCATCTCGCTTGATAGTCTAAACTATTTCTGCACGATTACTTACAACATTCATAAACACATACGTTCCCGTCGGTGCAAATCCGAATTTTCTATTACCCGCCGGAAATGCACCTTGTCCGGTTGCAGTATGTCTCGACACGAACAGCAGTCCGGCGGTAGGTATTTCGGCTTATAACGTCCTGTATTCAACGCCGAATGTGAATAATACGTTGACGGCTAAACTAGATCATCACCTTTACTCAAAAAATAATTTCACCATCGGTTATCAATTCGGACGCAGAAAAAATCGCCGGACGACAGCCGCCACGACAACGAGATTGGATGATGCACTGCAAGCCAAAACATCCGATACCGACGCGATAAATTTTACCGATAATCACGTTTTCAGCGAAAAAGCTGTCAACCAATTTCGTTTTCAATATTCGATTTTTGAACCGAGTTATCAAACCGATAATCCGGGTGAGCCGGTTGTTCTGATCGGTTACAGAAATCCCGAAACAAACGGCACTCAAACCCTGATTGCCGGAAATTCAACCGGATCGGGCGGAAATAGTGCGACATTTCCGCAAAGCCGCCGCGAAACACGCTATCAGTTTCAGAACACTCTGACCTATATTTTCGGAGATCACACATTTAAGGGCGGTTTCGATATTCAAACGATTCGTTCAAAAGCTACCGATTTGGGTGATTCCACCGGCACGTTTAACTTTGCCAATATAGGAACATTTCAGCAGAACAATCTGTCGAGATTCAGACTCAATTTCGGGACGGGGTCTGATGTCGAAAATAAGTATTACGGAATTTTCTTTAACGATGAATTCAAGTTTCGCCAAAATCTGACGGTAAATTACGGGCTTCGCTATGAACGCGAAACGAGCGTTGACGACAAAAATAATTTCGGTCCGCGGATCGGTGTAGCTTGGTCTCCGTTTTCAAAAAAAGAAGGCGTGATACGTTTCGGTGCGGGAATTTTTTATAACCGCACGCTGCTTCGGACAATTGCCGATTTTATCCAAAATACAAACGGTATCGTTCCGTTTGATACAAATTCCATCGGAACAAGCGGAACTGATCCGCGTCGGACGGCGATTCTTAATGCTATTTCTCAGCAATTTCCGAATTCGTTTGCCACTCAGACGGAACTGCAAACTTTGGTCGGAAATGCCTGCTCAATCGTTACAACGGCTTTTAACTGCAACAGCAATACCGGATTTGTTCAAAATCAAGGCGACGGCAGTAATCCTCTGAGATCAGTTGATCCCGATCTAAAAATTCCCGAAAGCTATCAATTCAATATCGGTTTTGAACGCAAAATTGCCAAAGGCTTGGTTTTTGAAGCTAATTATACGATAAATAAAACGGTGCATCTGTGGCGGGACAGAAATATAAACATTCCGATTCTGCCAGCCGGATTTGAAGACTGGACGGCTTATTTATTAGCCAATCCTTTTCAACTTTCTCCGACGCGAAGATATACATTTTATTTGGGTTCGACGAACGACGGTGTCGGGATTGCCACGGCGTTGAATGGAACAACCAACTGCACGACGACGACCGCAAATTGTTTTGTAAACTTAAATACAACCAGTACGTCTTCAACTACACCGCTCGTTGCCGTTGCCGGAAGCAATAACAACGCAACGGGCGGACCGATCGGAATTGCTCTGGCGGCAATTGCCCGTTTCAGACCAAATCCGAATTTTGAAGAACAATCGCGGATTAGTTCCATCGGTAATGCTTTTTATCAAGGCTTGATCTTTGAACTTCGCTCCCGCTTTAGAAAATTCGGCAGAGGTTTCGGCGGAAGTATGCGTTTCGCATACACCTTATCTTCAACTCAGGACGACGGCTTAAACAATACATCAAACGCCGAAATCAACGGTGATTTTTCCCGTGAATTTACACGAACCGTGCAGGATAGAAGACATCGAATAGCTTTTTCGGGCACATTCGACACTCCGTTTTGGCTGGGTAAATTAAGATTCTCGCCGCTTTTTCGGGCAGGAAGTTCAGCACCGTTTAATCTGGGTATCGGCGGCAGCGACAGAAACCTCGATGACCTCGGAACTGACCGCTTGAATTTCAGCGGTAATCTTTCCGATATTGTCTATCGGCAGCCGGGTTCACCTTTCCCGCAGGAACTTGCGGATCAATTTTCATTAGCTCCGATTGGAGCAAGAAGCGGAAATCTTCCGAGAAATGCCGGCACCGGACCCGCATTTTTTACATTTGATTTAAATGTCAGCCGCGAGTTTCGCTTTACTGAAAGAATCAAACTTCGCCCGATTATCGAATTCGACAATATTCTGAATGCCACGGTATTTAACTACGGTGCGTCTTTTATTGACTTTAATGCCTTTGGCTCAAATGCTTCGGCGGCAAGCCTCCGAAGTTTCAGGGATAGATTCCTGGTACCGACCAGAACTTATCGGCAGCGTCAGATCAGACTCGGAATAAGATTTGATTTCTAAATTTGATTTATTCAGATGAATTTTCATTTTTGCGGATTTGTGTAGAAGCATTTCCGCTTTCTTTATTTTAAGCGTCCGTGCAAAAATAGATTAAACCTTCTTTTGATTTTCCTTATGCACCTTTGCTCCTTAGCGGGAGATAATTCTTAGAGCAGAAAAATACTCCCGCAAAGGAGCAAAGCACCCAAAGAAGGAGTTTAAGTTTTTTATTTCAGTTTAATTCAATTTTGCTTGAGTGCTTAAATAATTACTGTTTATTAAAATAAATAATGACTTTCTATAAAAATTTATGTTAATTTATAAATGTTGAACATTTTTGTTCATTAGACATTTATAAATTAAAGAGGTTGATTTAACCCAAAAATTTCCCGCCTGCGATCAGCCTCAAATTTATTTGACAAAGTATCCCTTGAATCTTATGAGCCGAGTTTTACGACAAGAATTAGTTACGGAAGTTTCCATCGAATCGGTTTTGCTCGATGCAGACCTTTTCGTCAAATACAAATCGCCCGAAAAGGCTTTCAAACTGCTGCGTGATTCGATCAAACGCAGTCCGCGTTCGATTGCTCTGCGTGAAAAGTTACGCGAAATCTGCATCACCCATAAAAATGGCGACGATGCCGCCCGCCAATGTCTGGCGTTGGTCAGTTTATACATCGGACGCGAAGAATTTGACCTTGCCTATGACCGCTTGCAGGAAGCAAAATTGCTCGATCCGCGAATCTCCGTCGCCGCCGGACTCGAAGCGATTCGCCGTGCCAGACGACCCGATTTTGCCGTCAACCGCGATAAATCTCCGGTAAAAATCCGCACCGATGCCACACTCGCCGGAAATTTAGCTTATGTCAGTATTTTCGATGCGGTTCAGGCAATCGAAAATTCGCGTATGACCGGACTCCTAAAGCTCAAATCCGACCAACATCTCGCCAGCGTTTCATTCAACGAAGGCAAAATCGTAGATGCCGATGCCGACGGGCTAAACGGCAGAAAAGCCTTCCGCACAATTATCGAAATCAACAGCGGAACATTTGAATTCATACTCGCCGAAAAAGAATTCCCCGTCGTCATAGACGTTTCCAGCAACACGAATTTCCTACTCGATACTCTAACTTCACTCGAATCCGAAAAAGCCGAAAAACAAGGAATGCGAAATCTCAGCACGGAAGATTTGGATGTTTAAATGGTAATAGATAATTGGTTATTAATTAATCGGACAAATTTAATTAAGGCTCAAATATAAAGTTGATTCAGTTGAATTAAAACAGGATACACAAGATTTACAGGATTAAAATCTTGAAAAAACTCAAATTTATCTTGTTCATCCTGTCTATCCTGTTTTAATTTACCTTTGGTTTTATAAATTCGAGTATTTATGTCCTGTTATTTAGTCCTCGAAAACCCCCTAAAACTAATTACCAATTACATTTTACAATCCAAACTTGATTTTATTTCCCTAAAAACACAAAATATAGTGCAAATTCCGCCGAGTCGCACTATAAAATGTTCAAACTTCAACGCTTAGAAATCACAGGATTTAAATCTTTTGCCGATTACACCGAAATTGTTTTCACGGGCAAGGGAATTACTGCTGTTGTTGGTCCAAACGGTTGTGGAAAATCAAATATTAGTGAATCAATCGCTTGGGTTTTAGGTGAACAGAGTGCGAAATCTCTGCGAGGGCAGGAGATGAAGGATGTTATTTTTCAGGGCACGGACAAGCGAAATCCGAGCGGGATGGCGGAAGTTGTTTTGCATCTTGTGCGGGATGAAGCAGATTTTGTTTCGGATGAAAACGAGCTTGAAGACATAGATGAAAAATTAGGCGAAATTGATGAAGCGGCAGTTGATGTTGATGAAATCGAAGCAGAGCACTTAGAAGCTGAGGAAGTTGAAAGTTTTCAATCGGAAAAATTTGCGGAAGAAACGGAAGAAATAGAAAAAGCACAAGCTGCACAGGTCGGTTCTGCTCAGACGATTCAGACCAAAACAAAATCGAAAAGACGCTGGCGACCGCGAAATTTCGCACTTGATTTTGCACCGGGCGAAGCCGTAACCGTTTCACGCAGACTCTATTTATCGGGCGAAAGTGAATACTTGCTCAATGACAAGCAATGTCGTCTGCGTGATATTCAGGATTTATTTGCGGGAACTGGACTTTCGGGTTCGCATTACGCGATCATCGAGCAGGGACGCATCGGTCGGATTCTTTCTTCAAAACCTTCCGACCGCCGAAGTTTAATCGAAGAAGCCGCCGGAATTTCCAAATTCCGCACACGCCAGAGAGCCGCCGAATCTCGTCTGGAATCTGCCAAAGTTAATCTCAGCCGAATTTCAGACATTGTTTCCGAGATCGAAAAACAAACCAGAAGTCTGCAAAGACAAGCCAATAAAACTCGTCGTTATAAAATTTTACGGGAAGAGCTACGTGAATTATTTAAGCAAACTTATGCTGCCGAAGGTCGGAATTTGACCGAAGCAGTTGAAGTTTTAGATAAAAATTTAGGAAAAGCTACAAAACTCGAACGCGAATTATTTGAAAAAGTCGCCGAAAAAGACGAAGCATTTCGCACCGAGACGCAAACGGCACGAATTGCTGAAGAAACGCTGACGGAAATTCGCGGAAAACACGCCGAAAACGCACTTCGCCGCGACCGTGCCGCAAGAGAAAAACGCTATCAGGAAGAACAAATTCAAGAGTTAAAATCGCGTTCGGAAGGCTTAAAAGGTGAGATAAAAGTTACGGATGAAAGAATCCGTCTGCTTCAAAATGAGATCAAACGGCTTGAGAAATCGGAAGAAAAAGAACGAAACGAAGCCGAAAAAGAGAAGCTGAAACTGCAAAAAGCCGAAGACATCTACCGCGAAAAACTTGGCGAATTAAAGATAATTGAAACCGAACTAGAAGCCGAAAGAAATGAGCAACTACAACACGCAGCGGCGGTTGAACGTCTGGCGGAAATCGAAAGGCAGTTGGAAAATAATCTCGAAAGATTAAACGAAAGAATCGAAGGCTTGAAACGCGAAGGTGAACGTGCCGAAGAAACATTTACGGAACGCAGAAAAGAATCTGAAAAACTTGAAAAAGGTTTAACGCTGGAACGCCAAAAACTCGAAAAACTTCACAAGGAAAAGCAAGTGATCTTAGAGAATTCCGCACAATTAAGAGAAAAATTAGAGAATGATGAAGAGAGTTTTAACAAACTAAATAAAGAATTCTCACGTCAAAAACATCGGCTTGAAACTTTAGCAGAACTCGAAGAAAAACGTGCGATCTATGCTCCGAGCGTCCAGAAACTTCTTAAAGAACAAAAGAAGATCGGCGTTGAATTTCAAGGAACTCTGGCGGATAAATTCGACGTTGACGAAAAAGCCGAAAAAGCGGTGGAAAATCTTTTCGGCGGCTTTCTGCAAACTGTTTTAGTAAAAACCGAAAGCGATGCGATAAAAACGGTTAAATACTTAAATGAAAACGGTTTGGGCAGAATTCCTATATTAGTGGAGAGTGGAGAGTGGAGAGTGGAGAGCAAAAAAGATGCAAAATCCACAATCGCCGATTATCTTGGGATTTCAAAAGATTTTGCAGACATTTTAAAAAGTGTTTTTCCGCGTGAGATGGCGGCAAAAGTTGTTGAAAGTATTAATAAAGCAAAATTGAAAACAAACGAAATTTTTGTAACTTTGGATGGTGATCTGATTATCGGCGGAAAACTTTTTGTCAGCGGAAAAGTTAATCCGAATGAGAAAAATAATTCGCTTCTGGCTTTTAAACGTGAATTGAAAGAACTGGAAAAAAGTTCAAAAGAGAATGCGAAGGAAATTGAAAAATTAACAAAAACGGTTGAAAGATCACGGCAGAATTTAGCTGAAAAAGAAAACGAAATTGTTGATCTGCAATCATTTATTGTGCAGGTTGAACGCGAACTTTTATCGCAGGAAATTCAGGCAAAAGCTCTCGCACAGGAAATCGAGCGAGCCGAGCGGCATAAAAAAGTTGTGTCGGACGAAGTTTCGCAGATAGAAAACGAGATAAAACAAATAACCAAAAAGCGAAAGGAAGCGAAAGATAATGCGAAAACTGCCGGAAAAGCCCTCACGCTCTCAAGCGAGAAAATCGAAAATATCAATGAAAAAGCTGCAAAATCCCGCACGGAAGTCGAAGTGGAAAATATTAATTTAAATGAAAAGAAAACTCTGGCAGAAGTCGCTTCGGAACGTCAGCGTTCGGCGAAAAATTCTTTAGAAAGAATAAAAAATGAGCGTAAGGATTTGGCAGAAAGACTGGCACGGCAAACGGGCGAAATTGAAGAAAATGAGAAACGAGTCGGCGAATTAACAAAATCGAGCGAGCGTTTGAAATTGCAGGTTTCCGCCGCAGAAGTCGAGTTAAAAGAAGAGGAAAACGAACTTAAAGCGGCAATCGAGCATCTCAAAACCGCACGCGAAAGTTCGGATTCGATGTCAACGAAACTTGCCGAACTTAACAAACGCTCGGCAATGGCGAGAGATGAACGGGCGGGTTTGGAAATTGAGCGAACCGAAATTATTACACGCTTAAAAAATCTGAACGAAAAAAGTTCGCAGGATTTGAATGTTTCTCTTGTCAAACTGGTTGAAAATACGGAGTTTGACGAAGATTTTGATTTTGAAGCGTCAAGAAAGAGAGTTGATGTTTTGCGGAATAAATTAGAGAATTTCGGGGCAATAAATATGCTTGCTCTGGAAGAATTGTCGGAAACCGAAGAAAGACTCGAATTCTTAACTTCGCAGCGTCAGGACATTATTGACAGCATCAAGGCAGCGGAAGAAGCCTTGCGGGAAATAAAAAGGCGTTCACGGCAGAAATTCCGCGATGCGTTTGAAGCGATAAACGCGAATTTTACGGATTTTTTCCAAGAACTTTTCGGCGGCGGACGCGGCGAGATGACCTTGCTTGAAGCCGAAGATATTCTCGAAGCGGGGATTGAAATCATCGCCCAACCGCCGGGCAAACGTCTGCAAAATATGCTGCTCTTATCGGGCGGCGAAAAGGCTATGACGGCGATTGCTTTAGTTCTGGCGATCTTTAAATATCGCCCTTCACCGTTTTGCCTTTTGGACGAAGTGGACGCTCCGCTTGATGATGCGAATGTCGGACGGTTCGTTAATCGCATCGCAGAAATGTCTGAAGATACTCAATTTATTGTAATCACGCATAACAAGCGAACGATGGAAGCGGCAAAGGCACTTTACGGCGTTACGATGCAGGAAGCGGGAATTTCAAAAATTGTTTCGGTTAGATTTGAATGATGGGATTTGCGATTTTCAATTTGCGATTTGCGATTGGTTTGAGAGATTTTGGAGTTGAGAAATGAATGTAAATGTTGCGGAAAATTTTGAATTAGATAAATTTACGGCGGTGGATTTTCTTATCAACGGCGGTGGCGGAAGAATTTTGCTCAATGATATTTCCTGGAATTTATACGAAACTTTTCTTGAAGATTTTAAGTGGTTAAATCAATTGAAATAAAATGATGGATATTAAAATAAAAAGGATTATAAAAACTTTGTCAATAATTTGGTGCTTATTAATTATTTCATCAATAGATAATTTTGCTCAGGAGAAAAAAAATTCCCGCCCGACAGATGATAATTTATCAAAAGTTGAGAAAATTAAAGCGGATAAACCCGTTTACTTTTATGAATTTGCAAAGGATGAATTTCTAGTTCGACAAATTCTTATCGAACACGACGAAAACGGAATTGGGAAAATTACGTTTTTGAAAAAGAATTTTGACGAAGAAATCAACGAACCGCTTGAGATTTCCGCCGTTACTCTGGAAAAACTCAAAACATTCTGGACGGAAATCAATTTTCTCGAATCGGATGAAAATTATCAATCTACGATTAGAGATTACGGGCATCTTGGGACGATAAAACTCAGGATGGAAAAGGATGCAAAAAAGCGTGCGGCTGAATTTAACTGGACGGAGAATTTAACGGCAAAGGCTTTGGCGGATGAATATCGAAAAATTTCTAATCAATTTGTCTGGATGTTCGATATAAATGTTGCGAGACAAAATCAGCCGTTGGAATCGCCTAGAATTATGCGGGGATTGGATTCTTATTTGAAAAGAAACGCAATTTCCGATCCCGTGCAGATGCTTCCTTTTCTGCGGGAATTGAGTGGAGATGAACGAATGCCTTTGATTGCCAGAAATCACGCCGAGCGTCTGGCAAAGCAAATCGAGAAGGATAAAAAGAATAATGAAGAAAAGGAAAGTAAGGCAAACAAGGAAAAAATAAGCAAAGAAAAAGGTCAAATTTATTGACCTTTTTGTTTTGGAGTAAATTGTTGAAAGCCGCAATTTTATGAACCCGCCGGAGCAATTTGTTCGGAAACCTGCGGCTCGCTGGCGGCGGAGATTTCGTCAACTTTTTCATTTAATGATTGATTGACGATTTTTTCCTGTTCGAGTCCGTGAATTACATAAGAACCCGTTGCCGGCGAAGCGGAAGCGACTCTGCCGACGTATCTCAGGTTCATATTTTCAGGTTTAATTTCCTCAATTCGCGGCTTGATAAAGAACCAACCGCCCATATTTTTCGGCTCTTCCTGCGTCCAGATAATTTTTTCAGCGTTTGAGTATTCGGCAAAAATCTCTTTTAATTTTTCAGCCGGAAACGGATAAAATTGTTCCAGCCGGATGATCGCAACATTTTCTTTGTGAGATTCTTCGCGTCCCGCTTCCAGATCATAAAAAACTTTTCCGCTGCATAGAACGATTCGTTTAACTTTGGAGTTATCTTTGATTTCCGCATCGTCAATCACGGGTTGAAAACCGCCGTTGGTTAAATCCTCAACGCTTGAAGTCGCGGCGGGAAGTCTTAATAAACTTTTTGGTGTCATCACGATCAGCGGACGGACAATTTCCTGTTTAACCTGTCGCCGCAGCATGTGAAAATACTGTGCGGGAGTCGTCGGATTGCAGACTTGCAGATTATTTTCCGCACAAAGCTGCAAATATCTTTCGAGTCTTGCCGAAGAATGTTCGGGTCCCTGACCTTCAAAACCGTGCGGTAGAAGCAAGACGAGGCGGTTTTTTTCCTTCCATTTGTCTTCCGAAGAAGAAATGTATTGGTCAATAATCACCTGTGCCCCGTTTGAAAAATCGCCGAATTGTGCTTCCCACATCACGAGCGAATCTTTAGCGATATTTGCATAGCCGTATTCAAAACCGAGAACGCCGGATTCCGACAGCGAACTGTCGAAAACATTAAAACGTGCTTCGGGAGTTTTGGGATTGTGAAGCTCGGCAAGCGGACACCAAACCGCACCGTTTGTCGTGTCATACATCAACGAATGACGATGCGAGAAAGTGCCGCGTCCCGAATCCTGACCGCTTAAACGCACATCAATTCCATCCAGAACGAGCGAACCGAAGGCGATTGCTTCGGCAAAACCCCAATCCATAGGCGTTTCGTCCGTTCCCATTTTCGCACGTCTTTCGAGTTGTCCGACCATTTTCGGATTGATATTAAAATTTTCAGGAACAATGGTGATCTTGTTCGTAACTTTTTCTAAAATATCTTTTGAAATCGCCGTTTCCAGAACATTTGAACCGTCTTCTTCCTGAATCGGCGGAGCAAGTTCTTTGATTTTTTTCTTATCCGAAGCGATCTCTTTTGCGTTTTTCAGGATTTCTTCGTATTTTGCCACAACCTTGTCGGTCATTTCGTTGAGTTCTTCTTCGGTAATAATTTCGTTGCGGATAAGTTTTTGAGCATAAATGTGGCGGACTCCCGGATGTGCTTTAACTCTGTGATACATAAGAGGTTGTGTATAGCTCGGTTCATCGCCTTCATTATGTCCGAGTTTGCGGAAACCGACCAGATCAAGTGCCACATCCTTATTAAATTCCTGCCGATATTCGAGAGAGATTTTAACGACGCGATAAGCGGCTTCGGGTGCGTCGCCGTTGATGTGGAAAATCGGAAGTTGTGTAATATGTGCGGCATCGGTTGAATAAATCGAACTGCGTCCGGCTTCCGGTGTGGTCGTAAAACCAATTTGATTATTAACCACAACGTGGATCGTGCCGCCTGTTCGATAACCCCGCAGACTTGCCAATTGCAGAGTTTCCATCACGATTCCCTGCCCGGCAAAAGCCGCATCGCCGTGAAGCACGATTGGCAAAACTCTGTCTATAACTTCCTCTCTTTTTTCATCGTCTCCCTGTAAAAGCTGATCTTGTCTGGCACGAGCCATCCCGTCAACCACCGGATCAACAAACTCCAGATGCGAAGGGTTACAGGAAAGTCTTATTTTTATCTCGTTTCCGCTTGACGTGGTGCGTTTTCCGACCGCACCTTGATGATATTTCACATCGCCTTCATCAGCCGGAAAACTCGGATGCGTAGTTCCTTCAAATGATGTAAAAATGCGTTCCGCTAAATCGCCTGTATTTGCATCGCCGACGATATTTGCCAAAACATTCAAACGTCCGCGGTGTGCCATTCCCAAATAAATTTCTTCAACGCCTTGGTTAGAAGATAAATTGACGAGTTGATCAAGAAGCGGAATCAAAGTTTCTGTTCCTTCCAGCGAAAAACGCTTTTGCCCTAGATATTTGCGGTGTAGAAACTGCTCGAATTGTTCGGCTTCGATGAGTTTCAGCAGAAGTTCTTTTTGTATTTCGGGCGAAATTTCTTCTGTATCAACGAATTCCTGACGAATTTTCTCACGCATCCACGCAATTTCTTCCTTGCTCTGCAAATGGCGGTATTCGATGCCGACTTTTCCGCAATAAGCCCGTCGCAAAACCCACAAAATCTCATGTAATGTTGAGCGGTCTTTGCCGTGCAAACCGTCGGTGATAAATTCCCGGTCTAAATCCCAGATCGTCAAACCGAAATTCTCCAATTCCAAAGCGGGTGAATAATGTCCTGTCATATTCAGCGGATCAATGTCGGCGAGAATATGACCGTCCCGCCGATAAGCATTAATAAGCTGCAGAACTTTCGCCTGTTTAACGGTTTGCTCGAATTGATGATCGTTACCGAATAGCGATGGATTGTAATCTTCCGCCCAACGTAAAGGAGGATAAGTTATTTCCAGACTCTCGAAAATCTCATCATAAAATCTATGATCGCCGACCAGATATTCGTGAATTTTATTCAAAAACAAACCGCTTTCCGCACCTTGGATCACGCGGTGATCGTAAGTGCTGGTGATGGTCATAATTTTGCTGATACCGAGTTGCGATAGAACGGCGGAAGTCATTCCCTGATATTCCGCCGGATATTGAATCGAACCCGTTGCGATGATCGCACTCTGCCCCGCCATCAAACGCGGAGTTGAGGAAACCGTGCCGAGCGTTCCCGGATTTGTCAGCGTAATCGTCGTCCCTTGAAAATCCTCAAGCGTTAATTTTCCCGTGCGGGCATTAGTAATCGCTTCGTTAAATTTTTTGTAAAACTGCCAAAAAGTTCCTTCGTTGACATTTTTCAAATTCGGCACAAGCAAACTTCTTGAACCGTCTTTTTTCTCAACATCAACGGCGATTCCAAGATTTATACTATCGCTTTCCAGCCGCGATGGTTTGCCGTCAACCACGCCGTAACCGTAATTCATCGAAGGATATTCCTTCGCCGCCTTGATGATTGCCCAACCGATAAGATGCGTGTAGGAAACTTTCCCCAACGCTCTCGACAGCAGACTTTCGTTGATAACTTTGCGGTTTTCTTCCAAAAGTTTAACGGGAACTCGCCTTACGGAAGTTGCCGTCGGAACGCTCAGACTTTCGTCCATATTCTCGACAATCACTTTCGCAACACCCGTCAAAGTCTTTGCTTGAACTCCTTCACGCACCTTTGTTTCGGGTTGAGATTTAAATTGTACAGGTTCTGATTTGGCTGGCTTTGCGGCTGTCCGGTTTGCCGCACCGTTATCCTGAGTCGTTTGTGAAGTTTTAGTGGATTTTTGTTTGGCAGTTGAAGTTTGCCCGTTTCCGCCGTTTAGAACATCATCAAAATAATTCCGCCAGGATTCATCAACAAGGCTCGGATCGCCCTTATAACGATTGTATAAACCTTCGACGTAACTTGCGTTGGCACCAAAATTCTCTTGGATAAATTCGGATAAATTCGTAACTTTTTCGCTCACTTTTGTTTCCTCTTTTACAATTTGCTGATATAACAATTCTAACGTAAATGGCTTTAAATATAAATATTCAAATTGTTAATCAGTTTTCAAAGGATTTTTTATAGTTAAACTCACATCTACGGGAATAACTCGCTTAAAGTTAAATCCAAACTTTTTAAACCTGCCGAAGACAAAAACTCTGCCCGTAATCAGCCATTTGTCTTTTGAATTTTTATATTCTTTGACCGCACCTCGAAGCGTCTGTTTTGTATTGATAAAAATCTCGACGGGTTTTTCTAGTTGAACGGATTTGCCTTTTTTGAAATCAAAACTTGTTCGATATTCTTCAATCTCAACATTTATGTCATTTACTTTAAAATCTTTGAACAAGATAAAATCAACCGTGCCGCTTTGTCCGAAAACAGTTACTTGGCTCTTGAGTGAAAGTGTTATTCCGAGCAGGGAAACATTAGCAAGTTCGGGTTCTTCAAAATCTATTTCGACACCGAAATCTTTCTTTTCCTTATTTTCGAGGGATTCATCAGTAACGGAAATTTCGGTTTTGTAGACTTTGTAGCCGCGAATTTTGTCGGGTATTTGTTGCGAATCGGCAGGTGAAACAGAAAAGAGGAAAATTATGCAGAGAATAAATGCAAAAATATTAGCAGTTTTTTTATTGATTTTACGATGATGAAGCATTGGTCTTTTCACTTACTTTTGGTTCTTCATCTTTGTTTGAAGTTGCCTTTTTTTGCTTTTCGAGATCGTGTTTTATTGCATCGAGAATTCCGTTGATAAACTGCGTTGCCTCATAGGTCGAGAAACGGCGGGCAATTTCAAGGGCTTCATTGATAACAACCGTGTGCGGAGTATCCTCAAAAAGAAATTCATTAACGGCAAGACGCAAAACATTTCGGTCAACGATTGCCATCCGTTCGATTCGCCAATGTTCCGCTCGTGTGCGGATCGTATTATCAATTACTTCGATATTGCGAAGTGTTCCAAGTGCCAGATTATTGGAAAAATTGCGTATTGCCTCATCGGCTTCAAAGTCGCTGAGTTCTTTCCAATAATCGCGTGTCAAATTTGCTTTATCTGCGTCGGTGATATCCGCCGCAAACAACATCTGCAATGCACTTTCCCGTGCTTTACGTCTAGCTCCCATAATGCTTTGCTAATTTCAAACTGCATGGGGAAATGATTTTTTGCCGCCTTTTGTCGGCTTTTTCCCGCTGCTTATTTCTTTGTATAAATTTACGATTTCAACCGCCGCCATTGCTGCTTCAACGCCTTTGTTGCCAGATTTTATTCCGGCACGATTTAGTGCCTGCTCAAGCGTATCGGCTGTAATAATTCCGAATAAAACCGGAACGCCCGTTTCCATTGAAACCTGTGCAACGCCTTTTGCCGCTCCGCCTGCAACATAATCAAAATGCGGAGTTTCGCCGCGGATGACTACGCCGATGCAGATAACCGCATCAAACTTTCCACTTTCCACAACCTTTTGTGCCGTCAGAGGCAATTCGAACGAGCCGGGAACTTTGAAAATCTCAACATTTTTCTCAGCCGCACCGAGTCTTTCGAGCGTATCCAAAGCACCTTCGGTCAATTTCGATGTCAAAAAATCGTTCCAACGCGATGCGACAATTGCAAAGCGAAAACCTTGTGCTTTTAGTAGTCCCTGATGAACTTTTGGTTGCAAATTCTTTCTCCTTCAAACAGGTAAAATCGTCATTTGTCAGTATAAAGGATGAAAATGGAAAATGGAAAATGGAAAATGGAAAACCGGTTGATAGAAACAATCAAATCATTTCCAAATTGAATAAATATTTTCTTATCTAAAACTTTTTGAGTAATTATTTTCCATTTTCCATTTTCTATTTTCCATTAAATTTCGGTTCTCGTTTTTCCAGAAATGCACTTGTTCCTTCCTTCATATCTTCTGTTGCAAATATTCGGCTGAACAGTTCGGTTTCGAGTTTTAATCCATCTTTCATATTTATTTCCGAGCCTTGATTAACCGCTTTTAAACAATATCCGATTGCAATCGGGGCAAGTTTGGAAATTTGTTCTGCCATCTCAAATGATTTCTTTTCCAGATTTTCAGCAGTTGTAATTTTATTGATAATTCCTAAATCCAAAGCTGTTTTTGCATTAATTCTATTTTCGATTGAATTGAGTTTTTCAAGATTTTTTGCACCTATTTGTTTTTTTAGTTTTTTACCGTCTGCAATTTCAAACTCTGCTGATTCTGTAGCAATGCAAATATGTGAAGCTAAAACAATTTCAAATAAAAAATCTTTTGCCTGATTTTTTATTTTGCAAATAACCGGAATCGGGAAATGCTTAATTTGTTCAATCAAACTCTCCTCAAAATCATTTTCTTTAATAAAATCAAATTCATCTGTAAATCCTAAAATCACAACCCGAATATTTTCGTCGTTTGTAATTTGATTCAAATCTTCGCTGATCTCGCGGTTTAAATCTAAGTCAATAATTTTAATATTCCCTGTATTATCCATTTTACAGTCCGTTTTCCGTTTCGCCAATTTCTTTGATTTCTTTAAATGAAACTCCGCGTTTAATAATTAAAATCAAACCGATCGCCGTCCAAAAAATTGTCCGACCTTTTCGGATAATCGCCAAAGTTACACCGATTCCGGTGCCAATGGCTAAAGTTTCAATAATAAATTCCGCTCCGGCTTCGTCAACTCCGACGAGAAATGGAATGAGTTTAAAAACAATCGTGATCAGACGACTCATTGATTCAAGAAAAAATGCAGTTGAAATTTGCGGAAACAATTCACTGATGCGGGTTAAAATAAACCAGGCTTCAAAAATTCCCAACGAGTGAAAAACAATTTGCAGCAGACACAAAGGAAAAAATCTCTGTGGATATTTGTGGTAAAAACCGTAGATTAAATCTTCAAATTGGCGAACTTGTCCGCGTCCCTTTTCTAAAATACTTCGCAAAAAATAACGATTATAAAGCCAATGACACAAATTGCTTGCCCAATGCCATTGGCGGACGACCATCAGAACACCAATAATTATACAGATAATTATGAATCCGATAACAAAATCAATCAGATAAATATATGACGGATCAAGTTGAAACTGCCGCAAAAAAACAAACGCACCGAAGCAGATAAATAATCCCGTGATCAATGAATAAAAAAGATTTTCGGTCGCAATCGAAGCAAGTCCGACAACAAGCGGAACACGTCTTCGAACTGCGATTGCTTTTGCCGTGCCGCTGATTAAAATTCCGAGCGGAATTATATTGCTTAAAGCCTCGCCGATAATCACGGCGGGAAGCGTATCCTTAAAATCAAGTTTATGCGGCTCATAAACCGAAAGCCGCCAAGCCATTGCCCGAACCGCAAGTTTCAAAAAATATATGAGCAAAATTATTGCAAATCCGCCAAATCCGATTTTAGCAATCCCCGCAAGAATTTCATTTAGTCCGACGGAATGAATGAAATACAAAAACAGTCCGGCACCGAAGATTGAAAAAATTACACCAAGAGCTTTCAGGTGTTTGATGTTTTTTGTCGAACCGTTTAGATGTTTTGAGTTTTTGATGTTTTTTTCTAAATCCACGCTTGTTCCAGTTTTATCACTTTTGATGCTAACATATACGAAATAATCAAACGGTAATTTTGCTTGATGAAAATGTGATTTTCAAATTTAAGAGGAAGATAGTATTACTTCACAATTTTGACTGAAATTTACATAGTAGCCGTTTTTGCCTTTTATATCAGCGGTTGCTTATTATATTAGAAACACAATTTTAAGAAAATATTTAAAGAGGAAAATTTTAATATGAATCCAGCACCAGCAGAAGAAGATTTAAGACCTGCATTAACACATTTATCGGAAGAGGAAGAATTATTTCGCAGTTCATTCCGCGAATTTGCCGAGGGCGAAGTTCGTCCGCGTGTCGCGGAAATGGAAAAGAATGCAAAACTCGATCCCGAACTTATCAAACAATGTTTTGAGATCGGTTTGATGGCAATCGAAACGCCCGAAGAATACGGCGGTGCGGGTTCGTCATTTTTTAATGCGATTCTGGCAATTGAAGAATTGGCGAGAGTTGATGCTTCGACATCGGTTTTTGTTGACGTGCAGAACACACTTTCGACAAATGCAATTATCAAATGGGGAAATGAAGAGCAAAAGAAAAAATACTTACCGCAAATGGCTGAATCGAAAGTCGCCGCTTATGCTTTAAGCGAAGCCGGAAGCGGTTCGGATGCGTTTGCATTGAAAACAAGAGCAGTTGATAAAGGCGACCATTACGAAATTACAGGGCAAAAACTCTGGATCACAAATGGAAATGAAGCCGATATTTTCGTCCTTTTCGCAACCGTTGATCCCGAAGCCGGTTACAAAGGAATTACCGCATTCATCGTCGAAAAAGACTTTGAAGGTTTTAGCGTCGGCGAAAAGGAAGACAAACTCGGCATCCGTGCAAGTTCAACGACAGAGTTAATTCTCGACAACTGCAAAGTGCCGAAAGAAAATGTCCTCGGCGAAGTCGGCAAAGGTTACAAAGTTTCTATCGAAACGCTAAACGAAGGCAGAATTGGAATCGCCGCCCAAATGATCGGCATCGCCCAAGGTGCTTACGAAGCCGCACTTGCCTACACAAATGAACGCGAACAATTCGGCAAACGCCTTGATGAATTCCAAGCCGTTCAGTTTCAATTAGCAGAAATGGCAGTAGATATTGAAGCCGCGAGATTGTTGACTTACAACGCCGCACGATTAAAAGATGCAGGAAAATCCTTCTTAAAAGAAGCGGCAATCGCCAAACTATACACTTCAAGAGTTGCTGAAAAAGTTTCATCCAAAGCCATCGAACTATTCGGCGGTTACGGTTATGTAAAAGATTATCCGGTCGAAAAATTCTGGCGTGATTCTAAGATCGGTGCGATATACGAGGGCACAAGCAATATGCAACTTCAGACGATTGCAAAATTAATTACGAGTGGAAAATAATAAATTATTCAAATGGGATATGAGTGAATATTTATTTTGTTTATCCTGTCTAATTTATTTTAACTATGTCCGAAACAAGAATCCGAAAAGCAAATTTGGATGATGCTGATATGCTGACCGAATTAGCCTACACAACTTTTTACGACGCATTTCACGATTATCCGCAAAATGCTCCAGAAGATATGGCGGCTTATATGGAAGAGGCTTTTAGTCTTGAAACAATTTCCGCTGAACTTAATGAGCAGGATTCAATTTTTTTGATTGCCGAAATTGAAGGTGAAGCGGTTGGTTATGCGAAAGTTATGTTTGGAAGTGTTGAGGAAGAAATAAATGCCGAAAAACCGGTTGAGCTTAATCGGCTTTATGCGAAACAGGAATTTTTAGGAAAAGGTGTCGGGAAGAAATTGATGGACGAATGTTTTAAAAGTGCGGCTCAAAATGATTGCGACGCGATGTGGCTCGGCGTTTGGGAATATAATCTGCGGGCGAAAAGATTTTATGAGAAATTGGGATTTTCCGAAGTCGGTTCGCACATTTTTCTTTTAGGTTCTGACCCGCAGATTGATCTTTTGATGCAAAAAGAGATTTAAGCAGCAATCAAAGCAATTAAATTGAAACTACTTCTTTTTTTTGGTTTTCTTGCGTTTCTTGAAATTAGCGAACGGACTGTCTTTTGCCAATGTTTTTCGCTTTCCTTTTTTCTTTCCATCATCGTTTCCTTTGGACTTTCTTTTCGGCTTGTTTTCAATGCGTCCCGAATTTCTTTCACGCGGCGGAGTATCACGGGTGGTTTGAACTTCTCCGGTTGAAGCTAAACGTATGTTCATATTTTGTTTGCGAATCTGGCTAAACTGCATATTGGTCAAAACTCTTTCGACAAATTCTGCCGGAATATCAACTAATGTAAAACCATCATTAACATCAATCGCACCGATAACTTTGCCCGGAATATCGGCTTCATTGGCAATCGCACCGACAATATCTCCGGGACTTACACGATGTTTGCGACCGATTCCGATAAATAAACGCACCATTCCTTCTTCGGAAAATGAAAATTGTTTCGTGTCATTTCCCGTGCTGACGGTAAGTTGTTTGTCGCCGACGGATAAAAATGTTGCGGCGGCGGCAATATCGGCAATGTCAATCGTAGTTTCTTCCGCCAACTCTTTTACGAGTTTGAGATAAACCGATAAATCCTGTTCTTCCAGGGTGTCGGTAAGTTGTTTTTTGACTCTTTCCTCACGCCGGGCGGCAACGTCGGCTTCGGTCGGCAATTTCAAAGGTTCGATCTTCTGCTTTGTATATCTTTCAATATCACGAAGCATTCGCTGCTGTCTCGGTGTTACGAACAAAACAGCTTTGCCTTCGCGTCCCGCCCGTCCCGTGCGTCCGATGCGGTGAACATAAGATTCTGTATCTGAAGGCATATCATAGTTTACAACCGTCGTGATATGCTCAACGTCCAAACCGCGTGCGGCAACATCGGTCGCAACGACGATCTCGATCTTCCCGTTTTTCATACGTTTGATAACACTCTCACGCTGATTCTGATTCATATCTCCGTTCATCGCTTCCGCCGCATAACCGCGTGCCTGCAATTTATCGGTTAGTTGAGCCGTGCCGATCTTTGTTCGATGAAATATCAGAACGGCTTCGCCCGGTATTGATTGGATTTCAAGAATTTTAGTTAAAGCATCTGTTTTCTGGCGTTCGGGAAGATTTATGTAAAATTGTTTGATCGCGGGAACGGTCAGAGTTTTTTGTTCAATCTCGACATGAACGGCATTTTGAATATGTTTCTCGGCAATACGTCGAATTTGTCGCGGCATAGTTGCAGAAAAAAGTGCGGTTTGACGGGTTTCCGGCGTGTGACTCAGAATCCATTCAACATCGTCAATAAAACCCATTCACAGCATCTCATCGGCTTCATCTAAAACCATTACTTTAAGATTGGAAATATCAACCGTTTCGCGTCGCAGATGATCCATCACACGACCGGGCGTGCCGACAATTATTTGCACACCGCTTCGCAGATGCCGAATTTGCTGGCTGATTGATTGACCTCCGTAAACGGGCAAAATTCGTATGCGACCTATATGTTTGGCGTAAGAATGAATCGCTTCGGCAACCTGAATCGCCAATTCACGCGTCGGAGTCAAAACCAAAGCCTGCACCTGTTTACTCTTCGGATCAATCTTCTCCAACATCGGAAGCGAAAACGCCGCAGTTTTACCCGTTCCCGTTTGTGCCTGACCGATAATATCTCTGCCTTCCAAGATCAAAGGAATTGTTTTTTCCTGAATCGGTGAAGGTGTTTCATAGCCGAGTTCTTTTATTGCTTTAAGCAGCTTGTCGTTCAAACCGAATCCGGCGAATGTTGTTTCGTTGGTTTCTTCTATTTGCATATTTGTTAATTTAACCTTTGTCCAAACTGCTTAGTATAGCGGAGAAGTTTGATAAAGTAATTGTGCTAAGCGAATTAATAGTGTTTTTACAATGTGTTACAGGACAAATTTACCCGAAAACATATTCGTGCAGATTTTCCGAAATTCAAATAGGTTGTTATACTTCCAGAAAGTTAGGAGAAAATATTATGAATAAAGCAAGCATACGTTTCTGCAAGGTCTGAGCGTCTTATCGTCCAAAAGCTGTCCGTGCGGCAGAATTGATAAAAAACGACTTAGGTGTTGAGACTGAAATAATTGAAGGAAATCGTGGTGAATTCACGGTTTGGGTCGGTGATGAAAAGGTAGCTCAAAAAGGCTGGATTTTATTTCCATCGGAAACAAAAATACTTGAGTCAGTACGACTGGCTTTAGCAGCAGGTTAAGAAAATTATGTCAGACAGAATTGAAGTTTTTAAGCAAATGTTGGAGTCTGAGCCAAATAATTCAATGGTTTTATTTGGGTTGGCGAATGAATATTTAAAGGCGGAAAATTATCAGGACGGGATAAGAACGCTCAAAGAATATTTGGAAAAGGCTGATGATGAAGGAGCAGCATACGGAATGCTGGCTAAAGCTTATGAAGCAACGGGCGAGAGCGAAAAAGCAAAGTCTGCTTATGAAAAAGGCATCGAAGTTTCGAATCAACACGGACATCCTTCGATGGCAGAAGATTATCGTATGACCTTAGATTTGGATTACAGCGATTAAATACAAAAATTTGTTCAGCAAATAAAAAGATTATGCAGCTTAAATATACAAGAACCGTTTTATCCGTATTTGTTTTGTTTACTTTATTTTTTTTTAACTGTTCGCTAAAAGCTCAGAAAGGCAGTTTTTCGGTTTATATACGTTTCAAAGTAAATAAACCCTCTTCACAAAATTTGAATGTCACGATTGGCGGTTATAAGCACGAAGACCCTTGGTATTTTCCGAAAATTAAGGTAAATGTCAAAGCAAATCAATGGAGCGAATGGGTCAATTTGACCAAATGGGATTGGCACGGCAAACTTTCCAGAAGCGGCGGACTTGCCGAATATCCTGCAATAAGTTTAATCATTCAGAATTTAACAAATGGCACAGCGGTAAAAGATTCCGAATTTGAAGTTCAACTTGCCGATTCTCCTTCTGAAAAGGACGTTGTAATTTCGTTCACCGAAAAAAGCAATTCCGACAGAATTATTTTTCTTGCACCTTATCCGTTACGCGAAAATGCCAAAGAATTTGAAACCGCTACGCAGATGATTGATCGGCAAACTCAATGGGCGAAAGAAGCCGCGGACGGAAAACCTCCAAAATTAGAGAAGTTTCAGATTATTACAAATGTTTGGAATATGAATAATGCGGCTCTTGAAGAAAAAAGCGTTTCTCTGCTTAAAACATTGGGCTTTAATGTAATTCATAATGCAAACATTTCTCTCCTTAAAAAATACGAATTAAAAACCTATCAAAAAAATTGGTTATATCATCCCGATCCCGAAGTTATTACCAAAGGTTGGGAAAAGACTGAAAAAACGGGTGAACTGATTGACAAAACTGCATTTTGGGAAATTTCGGACGAAGTTAGTGTTATGAATTTCGGCAGCGTAAATAAAGAAAAACTAAACGGTTGGTTTCAGGAATATCTTACGACTAAAGGTTATAAAAGTAATAAACCAATCAAAGAAATAGAATATCCGCTCGAAGCCATAGCGGGCGAAAGTTTACCGAAAAAAGTTTCTTTGGAAGAAAGAAAATTACTTTATCACGCCGCTAAATTCGGGCAATGGTGGTCGGCAAAACAACTTCGACAATTAAATGATCTTATTCTGGAAGGACTGCCGAATTCAAAAATTTCAACACTTTTGCCATCTCACGGTTTTTTGGGAAATGCGTGGGGACCTTCAAAAATCGGTATGAGTTACGGGATGCTCGATATTTTCGAGTTGACAAAACAGGAATCCGTCAATCAATTAGCAGTTGAAGATTGGCTTGGACTCAACCATATGTATGGACCCGAATATACTTGGACGGGCGGACAAACTTTTGGTTATTACAATGCTATCGTGCGTTCTGCAATCGGCGATAAACCGATTTCGATGCAGGGATTAATCACGCCGAGTGATGATAAATATTTGAGATTAAAGGCGTATTCAGGACTTGGACAAGGTGCAAAATCTTTCTATTTTTGGTCTTATGGTCCGACTTATGTCAGCACGGAAAATTACTGGTCTGATTTGAAAAGCGAATATGACGGAATCGTAAAATTGAATCGTTCACTGCAAAAAGCGGAAGATGTTCTTTATCCGGCAAAAACCGTTTCGGATAATTCGGTCGGAATTCTATATTCGGTCAGCCACGATATTTGGAATAATAAAAATCAAGCGGCATTTGTTGAAAAAAGACTTCTCTGGCACGCTTTAAGGCATCTGCAAATCCAGCCGAATTTTTTACGTGAAGACGATATTGAAACAGGGAAGTTGGAAAAATACAGAGTTTTATACATTACCGATTGGAATATCACCCGTAAAGCCTCCGCCGAAATTGATAAATGGGTGAAAAACGGCGGCATACTTTATATGTCGGCAGGAGCGGCAACCCGTGATGAATTTAATGAACCTTACACTCCAAAATTTGCGGAAAGTGTCTGGATAGAAAATCCGACTGAAAAAATTACAAACGATATAGACACTTTTAATGAAAGAACTGTTTTGCCGACTATAAGACCTTTGACCACAGCAAATATTGAAATAAACGGCAAAAATTTCGAGCTTCCCGCAATCGGCATTAGACTTGATTTAAATCAAAATCTAAAGTCTTTCGCAAAATTTGCAGACGGAAAAAATGCGGGAGCGGTAATGTCTTACGGGAAGGGACAAATAATTGCCGTTGGTTTTATGCCGATGCTTGCCTACGGCAAACTTGCAAATTTTAAACCCGATACATTGGAAGAAAAATGGAAACCCGAACCGCGTGAAATTATTAAAAAAACATTGGACTTAGCACAGATTGAACCGGTAATTAGAACCAATGTCCCGATAGTTGAAACAAATCTTTTGGAAGGAACGGAAGGCTCGGCGATTGTTCTGGCAAACTATACTTATCAGCCGATAAAATCTTTGCAAATTGATGTTAAAATTTCAAAACCGATAAAAACTGCGATAAGTGTCGAAGGCAAAAGCGTTAAAATACTAAAGCAATCGGACGGCAGAGTTACTTTGGAACTTCCTTTGGAATGGACGGATATAATTATATTAAGGTAAATATCGGATAATAAAACAGCAGTTTCGGACGAATTGAAATTTACGCACGGGAATTTTATAAACATTACTTTTGAAAATTTCTAAACTCACCGCAAATTGCCCGAAAGTCATATCTTTGGTATTTTATATGTTTGCGTAATAATCAAATATTTAAACAATAGGAAATAATAATGGCAACAGCAAGTAAAAAAGTTGACGATTCAGCGAACAAAAAAACGACTGCGAAAATAAATAGAAAGTCGAAAACCAACAAAAAAGCAGAAGTTGTAAAATCTGTTAAAACAACACAGGCAGATGGTGCAAGCGGCAAAATGAAAACGCAGGAAACCGCAAAAACTGCGGTGGTTAATAAATCTGCTAAAAAGAAAACTATCAACAAAATTGCAAGCAAAAAATCTACCCGTAGTAAGCCGGATAAATTTCACGGTTTGGACGAAAAGGCTTTAGTTGGAATTTATAAAACGATGTATCAATCGCGGCGGATTGATGACAAGGAAATTCAATTAAAAGGGCAGAATAAGATTTTTTTCCAGATTTCGGGAGCGGGACACGAAGCGATCTTAGTTGCGGCGGGAATGGCTATGAAGGCAGGTTACGATTGGTTTTATCCGTATTATCGTGATCGTGCTTTGATGCTGCAATTGGGAATGACTTCTAAAGAAATGCTGCAATCGGCGGTGGCGGCGGAAGCCGATCCGAATTCGCACGGACGACAGATGCCTTCGCATTGGGGCAGTGTAAAATTAAATGTTCCTTCGCAAAGTTCACCGACGGGAACGCAGGCTTTGCAAGCAGTCGGTGCGGCGGAAGCAAGTTATCGTGCATCTTTGGTTGAAGAATTGCAGTACAAAGTTACGGGATTTAAAGGCGATGAAGTTGTTTATATGTCGGTTGGCGACGGAACAACTTCGGAAGGTGAATTTTGGGAGGCTTTGAACACGGCTTGTAATTTGAAATTGCCCGTAATTTTTCTCGTTGAAGATAATGGTTATGCCATCAGCGTTCCCGTTGAAGTCGGCACAGCGGGCGGAAGTATTTCCGATCTCGTTTTGGGTTTTCCGAATATGCTGATTCAAAAATGCGACGGAACTGATCCGCTTGAATCTTACGAAACTTTTCAAAAAGCGGTTAAATACTGCCGTGAACGCAAAGGTCCGGCATTTATTCACGCAAAAGTTATTCGTCCGTATTCACACTCGCTTTCGGACGATGAAAAATTATATCGCCCCGAAGAAGAGCGTCAGCAAGATGCGGAAAATGATCCGATCAAAACTTTTGGCGAATTACTTATGACCGAAGGAATCATTTCTTCCGAAGACTTGGAAAAATTGCGAAAGGAAGTTGATGCGGAAATAATGGCGGTAACGGACGAAGCACTTGCAAGTCCCCAGCCTGCTCCTGATACGATTTACCGGAATGTTTATTCGCCCGATGTTGATCCAACTTCCGCCGAATTCGACACGGAAGATGGTGCGGAACTGTCCGGCAAACCCGGAACGATGGTTGATCTCATCAACAAATGTCTGCACACGGAAATGGCACGCGATCCGCGAATCGTAATTTTCGGCGAAGATGTCGCTGATGTTTCGCGTGAAGAATACATCGAAACCGTTAAAGGAAAAGGCGGCGTATTCAAAGTTACGGCAAATCTGCAACGCGAATTCGGTTCGGCAAGAGTTTTCAATTCGCCTTTGGCAGAAGCAAACATCGTCGGACGTGCAATCGGAATGGCGACGCGAAATTTGAAACCCGTTGTCGAAATTCAGTTTTTCGATTATATTTTTCCTGCCTATCACCAAATCAGAAATGAATTGGCATTGATGCGTTGGAGAGCGGACGGAGATTGGAAATCGCCCGTTGTAATGAGAGTTCCCGTCGGCGGATATTTAAAAGGCGGAGCGATCTATCACTCGCAAAGCGGAGTTTCGCTGTTCACACAAATTCCGGGGCTTCGTGTCGTTTATCCGTCAAGTGCCTTGGATGCAAACGGTTTGCTCAGAACATCCATCCGTTGCGACGATCCGGTTTTGTTCCTCGAACACAAACATTTATATCGTCAGGTTTATAATAAATCCGAATATCCTTCGGACGAATTTATGATTCCATTCGGCAAAGCAAAAGTTACACGTGAAGGAAATGACATTTCAATAATCACTTACGGTGCATTGGTCGAACGCTCCCGCCAAGCGGCAAAAAAAGTCGAAAAAGACCACGGAATAACAGTCGAAATTATTGACTTGCGTTCGCTCTCTCCTTACGATTGGGAAGCCATTGAACAAACCGTTAAGAAAACAAACCGCGTCATCGTCGCCCACGAAGACTCGCTCTCATTCGGCTACGGTGCGGAAATCGCGGCAAGAATTTCGGACGAATTGTTTGAATATCTCGACGCTCCCGTTCGCAGAGTTGGTGCAACTGATACATTCGTTGCTTACGCTCCGCAACTCGAAGATGCAATCTTGCCGCAGGTCGAAAATGTCGAAAAAGCGATCAATGAATTGATGGAATATTAAGATTTTTCTGAGTAAAAAATATTTGGAGATTGTTATAAATGCCCAAACTAGTGCAACGTAACCGAAGTTGTTGAAAGAATAGGTCTTTTCTTGTATCTTTTAATGATGGCAAGAAAAAGACAACATATTCAACTATCGAAACAAGATTATCGTTCTTTGACAAGTATTCT
>JALZKH010000050.1 GCA_030859345.1 Acidobacteriota bacterium
TTCTGCTGCAATATTTGAAGCTGTTCTGCCGGGAACGTTGTAGAGCATTATTGGAAATTTACCAACCGAACTGGCGATTTCTTTGAAATGTGCAAAGTAGCCTTCCTGTGTCGGTTTGTTGTAATAAGGTCCGACGATGAGTGCCATATCTGCTCCGGCACTTCTGGCTTTTCGCGTAAAATCAATCGTCGCGGCGGTGTTGTTGCTTCCTGTTCCCGCAATGACTTTTGCTCCTTTGTGCTGTTTCGCAATTTCAACCGTCATCTTGATAACGTGCAAACGCTCATCCGCATCCATCGTAACGCTTTCGCCCGTCGTTCCGCACGGCACGAGCAATTTTACGCCGTTTTTTATCTGCCTTTCAACCAAAGATTTATAACATTCATCATCAATCGAACCATCTTTTTTGAACGGCGTAACAAGTGCCGTTGCACATCCTTTTAACCAATCTAATTTCATTGTCATAATTTTATTTTACTTTTTACCTTATAATCTCGTCCATTACTTCAGTAAATTCCCAAAAACCTTTTCGTCCCGCAACCCATTCCGCCGCCATGATTGCTCCCGACGCAAAACCTTCACGGGAACGGGCAAAATGTTCGAGCAGGATTTGGTCGGCATTTCCATCAAAACCGACTCGATGAGTTCCGGGAATGTTTCCCGCACGAGTTGCCGCCACGCTAAAATCTTTCTTGATATGTTCGGCAACGATTGACTTTAATTTCAAAGCCGTTCCCGAAGGAGCATCAACTTTGCGTGAATGATGTTGTTCTTCGATAAACGCTTCGTAATCATCAAATTTTGCAAAAAGTTCCGAAGCATAATCCACCACACGATAAAACAAATTCACACCAATCGAAAAATTCGCCCCGAAAACAAAAGAGCCGTTATTTTCTTTGATATAATTTTGGATTTCCTCAAGTTCCGAATTCCAACCCGTCGCTCCTTCAACCAAAGAAATCTCTGCTAAACAACAGGCTTCGACGTTTTTCTTTACAGCTTTAGCAATTGAAAAATCAATTGTAACATCGGCGGCTTTTAACTTTTCCGCCAATTCTTCCACAGATAAATTCGCTTCTGCTTCATCAATTATTGCGACTATTTCGTGATTTTTGTTTTTGGCTAAAGTTTCAATGAGTTTCCCCATCGCACCATAGCCGATTAATGCTATTTTCATATTTTAATTTTATCAATTTTATGAGTTATTAAAACTCAAATAAGAAGCAATATCAATAAAGCAAACGTAGGAACAACTCATTTTCTCAGCGTGATTTTAAATTTTCATTTGCCATAATTCGACATAATTTCTATTATTAATATGAGTTAATCCAAAACTTGCTCTAAATAATATTAATTAAATTTTGGATTTCCGCGATGTATAGTAAAAATTTTATAGAAATGTCCTACAGCTTTTATTAAATAACTAACCTAAGATAATACACAATAAAACAACTCTCGAACGCAAAATTCGGTAATGTAAATTGCGGACTATAAATGTTGATTGCATTTGATTTTCGCTCTAAATAATAAATTCACTTTTTATAAACGTATGACGATTTATTTCCGCTTAATTATTATGATTCTTATTTTTGGAACAATGCTTAGCTGTGTTTCAAATAAGGCAAATGAAATAATTCTTTCAACTGAATCGGCGGAAAAAGTGGAAAATGCGAAAGGTGATTTCTCGATTTCGCCGGTTGTTGTCGGAAAACCGGAATTTGATGCCGATACTTGGTTTTCAGAGCGTGTTGAAGATCGAAATCTTGTTACGGCACTGGTCGCCACGCTCAAACCCGGAAAGAATTTTGCCGAATACAACACCGAAAAAGTTTTTAATCCGGCTTCGCTGATAAAACTTGCGACAACATTGGTCGCACTTAAAAAACTCGGAGCCAAACATCGTTTTATAATCAAAGTTTATGCCAACGGCGAAGTTGATAACAAAGGCACACTCAACGGCGATTTATATTTTTCCGGCAGCGATCCGACGTTTAACGGAATTTCCGCCAATTTTATTGCTAAAGAATTGCAGGATCGCGGTGTTTTGCAAATCACCGGAAAAATTTATGTTTCACCTGATTTTACCTTCAATTATAACGACACGGCAGAACGCTCTGCTGAACTATTGGCGGGAAATCTGCACCTTAAAAAGAAACCCGAATTCGCCGTTTCCGACAAACCTTCCGGCACGGAACTATTTAATTTCAAATCATTTACATTGCAGGAAGTTTTGCTTTATATGAACACTTATTCGATCAATTTTATTGCTCATCAACTTGGCAATGAAGTCGGCGGCGTTCAAGCCGTGCGGCAGTTTTTGATTGACGAACTCAAACTCAATCCGGCAAAAGTAAAACTCGAAACAACTTCCGGTTTAGAAGAAAACAACGGAATGACCGCCCAAGATATTTTTCTGGTTATGCGAGCATTAACCGAAGAATTAAAACAGCAGGGTTTACAGCCCGTAGATGTTTTGCCGACCGCCGGTGAAACTGTCGGCACGCTGAGAATGAGACTTGCCGAAACCAATTTTAAGCAAGCAGCAACGGGTAAAACAGGAACTTTGTCCGCCGCCGACGGTGGAATCGGAATGGCGAGTTTTGCAGGTTTGATTTACACAAAAAATTACGGAATAGTCGGATTTGTAATGATGCACGAAGGTGCAAGCCACGCCCTGAATAAAAAATTGCAGGATGAATTTCTCAAAGATGTTCTTGAATGCCGTATTGATCCACAGCCTTTTAACTTTGAATCAAAACGCATTCGCCTGCCGAAATCTGAAATGCAAATTGAAGGGAAAAATGAAATTACGAGCAAGGCAAAGTTTCAATAAATTTCCCACTAATCCGTAGCCAATCAATGCTATTTTTATAATACTTTTTGCCACGAATAACACGAATGACACTAATTATTTTTCATTTAATTCGTGCTATTCGTGTTATTCGTGGCTAACAATTTCTTCACTAAATTTTCATATAGTTCCACAGCCGTTTCTAAATCTTTTTTCAAAACAAATTCATTTGAAGTGTGTGCATCGAGAATCGAACCTGCTCCTAAAAGTAAAGGCGTTCCCCAATTTGTTAAATATGGAATATCGGTTGTAAAACGCACGACTTTTTGCCGAAATCCTTCGACCTCAAGCATTCTTACGGGCAGGCTGCACGACATTGTTTCTAATTCCGCACGCCCGGCAATCGCTTTTTCCAATGCTTCGACGACAGGTTCAAGTTCCGAAACCATACGGATATGCAAACCCGCTTCGGCAGACGGCGGAACGACATTTGTTTTCAAACCGCCCTTGATCGTGCCAATGTTCAAAGTCGTTTCGCCGAAAAATTCATCCTTCGGCAGATCGGTTTTCAAAATATCCTGCAAAACATCCAAAATCTTCTCAATCGCCGATTCACCCATTTCGGGATATGCCGAATGTGCCGCTTTTCCCTTTGTTTTGAGCAGTATTCGCAGAGAACCTTTTGAACCGATGCCTAAATCCAAATCCGTCGGTTCGCCGTTTATCAAAAATTTACATTTCTCAGCAATCGGATGTTCATTCGCCGCTCTTGCACCTGCTCCCGATTCTTCTTCATCAACCGTATAAAGCAAGCCGATATTATCAATTCCCTGCTTTCGTAAATTCTCCGCCGCGATTATTTGTGAAGCTATAATCCCCTTCGCATCACACGAACCGCGTCCGTAAATTTTCTCATCATCTTCCGTCGGCGGAATAAACGGCGGCACAGTATCCATATGCGTCGAAAGAAAAACCTGCGGATTATCCGAAGCCCACGCGATCACATTTTTGCGTCCATTTATGACTTCCTGCAATTCGATTTCGTAACCGAGCGATTCGAGATAGTCGCCCAAAAATTCTCCGACCTTTTGCTCATTTCCCGAAATAGATTCGATTGCCATTAATTCTTTTGTTAACTCAAATAAGTTCATAGTATTATAATTAAGAGAAGAAATTTAACCACAGATAAATAAGATTAACACAGGATATTTTTAAAATTTACTCCAAATTTCTTTTTATCTCTTTCTTTTCTTATCTATTTTTATCAGTGTTTATCTGTGGTTAAATTTCTTCTCTTAAATTATGCTTACATCCGATTTAGCAATCAGTTTCAAACGCCAAGGCAAAATTTATCCACGCCTGATCAAAACCGACAACGCCGATTATTTGTCGGACGCGGAAAATTTGATCGCAATTTTCGGGGAATTTGAACACAAATCCCGCGGCGAATTGGAAAATGAATTGGATGAATATGTCGGCACGGGAACGAATTATCGCATTTTGCGTGGCTTAATAAAATTGCTGATGGACAGATGTGAATTTGAAACTGTGAGTATCGCCGAACCGATTGAAATTCGACAAAAAGTATTCCTCGAAGCTAGAAATTTCCAACCCGTTCTGCCCGATTCAAAAGAGAAAGAACAGGTTTTAGAAAAAGTCGCCGAAGAATTTCACACCGATTCCGACACGCTTTTTGCAACGCTTTACGCCGATTTGCCCGAACAGCAAAGTTTAATTTCATTCGATGAAATTTCACCGAATGATTTATTAGATCGCTACAATCTCGCTCAAGCACAAGCTTTGCTTTACAAATGTGTTGAGATGAAAATCACCGTTTCGCCATCCGACACGGCAAATTATCGTGCGATATTCGGTGCGATAAAACATTTCGGGCTAATTCATTCAATTGCAGGCGATGCGAAAAATGGTTACGAAATAACGATCACAGGTGCGGCTTCGATCTTTCACCGTTCGCAAAAATACGGAATCCAAATGGCGGTTTTTCTGCCCGCACTTCTGCTTTCCAAAGATTGGGAAATGTCCGCCGAAATTCACGATAAAAAATACGGCAATGCAATTTATGAACTCTCCAGCGAACAAGACGAGTTGAGTTCGTGCTATTTCGACGAACCCGAATTTGAAAATCCGCTGTTTGAAAAATTAAAAGAAGATTGGGAAAAATCTTCGACAGAATGGAATTTAGCGGAAAACAAAGAAGTAATTGACCTCGGCAAAACAGCGTTTATTCCCGATTTTGTCTTAACCTCGCCCGACAAAAAGAAAAAAGTCTATCTCGATATTCTGGGATTCTGGACACCAAAGATTTTGAAAAAACGTCTTGCTCAATTTGAAGGAACAAACTTTACAAACTTCATCCTCGCCGCTTCGCAGGAACTTCGTGGAACTCGTGAAGAAGAAACTTCCACAAACGAAAATGTAGTGTTCTTCAAAAGCGTAATTCGTCCACTTTTGTTGGAAGAAACAGCGGAAAAATTATTAGCAAAATAAAAAAAGAGGCAATGATATGCTCATCGCCTCTGTAAAAAAGTGAAAATAAATCTAAAAATTTATTTAGAAAAGGAATTTCACTTGATAGCGAATCACACGTCCGCCACCACTGGTGGTGGGATTGATCGGTTGGAGAAACTGTCCTTGCGTAAAAGCATTAGCTACATTATCTCCTGAACCAAATTGTGGTTTGTTGAAAGCATTAAAGAATTCGGCACGAGTTTCAACAGCAATACTTTCTCCAAATCTTGTTCGTTTCAATAACGTAAGATTAGTTACGTTAGTGCCTACCGAGCGTTCCGTGTTACGTCCGAGAGTTCCCGTGCGTGCAACACTGTTCGCCAAAGTCGGAGAGAACGTCGGATTGACGATGAACTGTGCGTCATTAGGATTGATCGGTGCAAAGATAGGTGAACCGCTGGCGGTTCGTCCGATAATTACTTCCGGGTTTATATAACCTGTAATAGCACCTGTTGCGTCAACCTGCGGAACAGCACGAACACCGCGTTGCCCGTTCGGATTAAAGTCCGGGCGGTTTGCACCGCTGATACCATCCGAGTCAAATCCATTAAATACACTAAATGGCACACCAGACTCAAATGTAGTTACACCGCTGAGTTGAAAACCGCCAAGCAACTTGCCAACAAAACCTTGCTGAGACTTAAAATAAGGTGATTCAACAACGTAGGTGAAACTGGCACGATGCGTGCGGTCAAATACCGAAACAGAACGGTCAAGATCACTTCCACCGAAAATTGTCGGAACCGTAAAAAATGAAGTTCCTCCAGAACCCAAACCGGCAGTAAATACTTCATCGGCATTACTGATCAGTTTGGAAAAGGTATATGCTCCGGTAAACGTAAAGTTATTAACAAAACGTCGGCGAAGTTCAATTTGTCCGGCGTTATAGCCGGATGAACCGCCGTTTGTACGAACCGTTCTTGCACCTTGAATATTATCCAATCTACCCGTTAATCCGGTTGTAACCGGCAATCCCGTTGCAGGATTGATCGGCGTAATACGCATATCAGGTCGGACAAGCGGATTATAATCTTCATTAATATACAATTTCGTTCCCTTTGAACCAACGTAGGCAATATCCATTATGATGGAAAAAGGCAATTCACGCTGCATACCGACTGACCATCTTTGGTAATAAGGGATTGACCAAGTCCGGGGTAATCAAAGTTTATTGGAAAGTATCAATCGCGTGTGAGCCGATTGCTCCCAGAGTTCCGCCGCCCGCGTCTTCATCAGACCACCAATTCCAAGTTACATCGGACGTTCCGCGTGAGGAATTGCGGAATGTTTGTTTAAAATGAATAACTTTGCCGATTTGCCCTTGGCGAATCATTTGATAGGCTTTTTGTCTGCCTTTTAGAAAACGCAGTTCGTGGTCAATCAAAGTCAACAGTTTTTTCTCTCTCGCTTTTTCAAACATCTTTTCGGCTTCGGCGACATTCATTGCAAAAGGCTTTTCGCACAAAATATGTTTTTCGTTTTCAAGCGAGAAAAGTGTCATTTCCGTGTGCAGATTTGGCGGAGTTGTGATGCAGACCAAATCTACATCATCGCGTGCGGCAGTTTCCTTCCAATCGTCCGTCCAATGTCCGATCTCAAATTCCTTCGCCGTGCTCTCGGCATTTTCCACACTTCCGCTCGCAACAGAAACGACTTCCGCATCAGGCAAATGATGAAATGCGGGAATCTGTGTTTTGCGTGCAAAGCCTGTTCCGATAATTCCGATTCCGATTTTTTCTTTCATACAAAAATTAAAACACGATTTTGCAGAAAATGAAAAAAGCGTCAGGATTTTATTATCCAAACGCTTTTTCAATTTTAAATTTTATTAAGATTACCTTTCAGCCAGTTTAAGTGAGCCGGCATTATGTGTTTTTATTTTCAAGAACTCGTTGTAGGCATCTTGGTCGGCATCGGACATTTCTAAGATTTTTGCTCCGATTAAATATTGAGTTGTCGAAATATGTTCTCCGGTTTGTTTATATCTTTGACCGATAATCTGCATTTTTATATTACCATTCGGCAAATCAAGTTCCGCTTTGAGTTTATGTCCTTCGCCGACTAAATAATGTTCACGAAGGCGAATTGCAGAAACGATAAAAGCAATTCCACCCTGACTCAAATCCTGAGTTTCTCCCCTGATAAAAAGATTGTCTAAAGGCATTTGCAGACTTCCCGAATTTTTGTTCGGTTCAAATGAAACTTTTATCGGAAAATGATGCTCGTAGCGGCGTTCAACCACGTGGTCATTGACAGATTTGCTCAATTTTGAAATTAATTTGCGAATCATTTCTTTATACGGTTAAAAGGTATTCTGGGCTTGGTAAAGCATTATATTACCTTTTATTAAAAAACACAATGTCTATTAGAAATTTTAAAAAGATTTGCCGCGAATATCTTTGCTGATAAGTTCGGGTTGTTTTTCGGATGTGATTTTCAGAGCAAATGAAAGTTTACCGGTTTTCCCGTAAATTTCAGGCGTTGCCGTAGCGGTGTATTGCTGCTTGTTTTCGGCAAGTTTAACGGCGTAATTATATCCCGTTGAATCTGCATTTGCGGCATCCTGCGGGACAAAGCCTTTTTGAATCAGAGATTCCAAGTCGCCGAATTTTCCGGCGTTCTGCATCGAATAAATCATCTGAGCTTTGCCGATTCTGTCAAGCATCGCCTTTGCTTCCTTGTGGTGAACATCTATACGAAGCGTAAAAAAATAATTGCTTCCTTCTTTTTTCACTTCTTTTTCCTTTGTTTCGTCAACCGTTAAAATCACCCGATTTTCATTTTCCTGCCGCAAGTTTATTTTTTGCAGAGTAATTTTGTCAGTTTCGTTGTCAGGTAATTCAATCGTAACAACAGCAGTTTTTCCGGTAATGATTTCACCGTTAATTGGAATTTTTGCCGGAATTTTCTGTGCCAGAAATCCGAAATCAACATCTAAATCTTTCATTTCCGCATCGTTTAAACCTTCAATTGCGGGACGTAGATTTGTCAAAGCAATCGCATCACGAAATTTTTCCTGACGCAGACGCGAAATAAAAAAAGAAAATATTAAAATGAAATTTTGTAGCTTACTGATCAACTCAACAGCAAACCGATAGTGAATTATTTTTCGAATCAATAAATTTTCTTTGATTCGTTTGACTAACCCGTTTTCTATCTCTATAATTTAGAGTTTTCGACTGGTGGAAAATATTCACCGTTGAGCGAAGGAGATTATTTATAAAAATGAGTTACGCAATTATCAAAACCGGCGGAAAACAATTTAGTGTTGAGGAAGGCGAAACTTTGCGTGTGCCTTCGATTGAAGGAAAAAAAGGCGACAAGATCGAAGTTGAATCGCTTTTAACAGGCGGCGACAAAGTAAATCTTGAAGGCGGCAAGGTTAAAGCTACTGTTGTCGGACACGGACGCGGTGAGAAAATTATTGTTTTCAAGAAAAAACGCCGTAAGCAATACAAACGCAAACAAGGTCATCGTCAAAATTATACGGAAATTAAGATAAACAAGATTTAAGAACGGAGGTAATTGGTAATTGGTGATTGGTCTTTGGTGTTAAATCCAAAATCCAAAATCCAAAATCCAAAATTAAGATATGGCTCATAAGAAAGGTGTCGGATCATCGAGAAACGGACGCGATTCAAACCCGAAAATGCTCGGGATCAAAAAATACGGCGGAGAAAAAGTTCTCGGCGGAAATATTTTAGCCCGGCAACGCGGCACGAAATGGAAACCCGGAACAAATGTCGGCAAGGGAAAAGATGATACTTTATTTTCCTTAATTGATGGAATCGTCAAATTTGAACAAAGAGGACGCAGAGGTAAATTTATCAGCGTTTATGCTGAAGATGCCGCAGAATTATCTTCATAGATTCAAATTAAAATTTATATTTAGAAAAAACCGATGTTGTAGAACTAACAACATCGGTTTTTTTTAAGAAAATTCCTCTAAAAAACATCTTTTTCTATAAATATTTTATTTTTTTAATTTTTTTTAATAAATATTTTTTTGACTTATACACAAGACAAATCAGCTTTCATCAGAAACACTCAAGCTATTAAATCCTGAAATAAAATAACTTGCAAAGTTTTCCACAGAGTTTTCCACAGGCAAGCCGCAAAGTTTTCCACAGCTTTCTTAAAAACACACCTCAAAACAGCCAAATAGTTAAAGTATTTTCTACTTGACTTTAGTAAAAACGGGTGTAAGATACGTTCTACAAGTCAAAACTGCTTACGGGCTTTTGACCGATACAGAGATAGGCAAACAGAGGCGGTGACGCATTGTTTGAGAACAATGAAATGCGGAAAGTAATTGTTATTTACGCTCTGAATCGAAGCCGAAAGGCTTTGCTAAGAAAGGTTGAAATACTTTTTGAGTTGTTTGGATAAAAACAAACAACATCTTTTGAAAAGGTACAGTCGAAAGATGCGTAGTCGCTTATTACTTCGGTAATAAGCCTCGTTGCCGGAAACGTAACCGGAGGTGGAGGATAGCCACCTTAATAAAAACCTATTGACACTTTTTGAAATGTTTTTATATTGCAAGATATAATAAGATTTTGTAAGTGTTGACCGGAGAAACATCAACCGCGAAGTTTTTTCGGAATACAAAACCCGGCGATTATCGCGTGTACATGTTTTAATCGCCACAATTATCCTGGATACTTTATGTATTCGATAATTTAACGGGAAATACTGTTTTGGCTTTATGCTAAAACAGTATTTCCTTTTTTGCGTCTAAATAATTAAATACTCAACCTTTTGCCAACCTGAATTCAAATCTCTACAATTAAACCTTATGTTTATAGATCGTGTAAAAATTCGTGTAACGGCAGGTCATGGCGGAGACGGCGTAACGGCATTTCGGCGTGAAAAATTCGTCGCCAGAGGCGGACCTTCGGGCGGCGACGGTGGACGCGGCGGTGATGTCTGGCTTGAAGCGGATGAAAATCTCAATACGCTTCTTCATTTGCGTTTTAATCCCGAACACAAAGCCGAGCGTGGAAAACACGGTGAAGGTTCGAGAAAATTTGGAAAAGACGGTGAAGATATAATTATCAAAGTTCCGATTGGAACGGAAGTTTTTGATGCAGAAACTAATGATCTGCTGATTGATTTTACGGAACACGAACAAAAATTCCTGGCGGCAAAAGGTGGACGTGGAGGTTTTGGCAACACGCATTTTAAGAGTTCGACCAATCAAGCACCGCGTTATCATCAGGATGGCGGCGAAGGCGAATATCATGAATTGCAGCTGGAATTAAAACTTATTGCCGATGTCGGCTTGCTGGGTTTCCCGAATGCCGGAAAATCTACGTTAATTAGTGTAATTTCCGCCGCTAAACCTAAGATTGCGGACTATCCGTTTACAACTCTTGAACCCAACCTGGGCGTTGTCAGCGTCAGCGATTTCAAAACTTTTGTAGTTGCGGATATTCCCGGTTTGATCGAAGGTGCTTCGGAAGGTGCGGGACTCGGCGACAGATTTTTGCGGCACGTTGAACGCACGAAATTATTGCTTCATCTGGTTGATGTTTCATCAATTTCGGGACGCGATCCGGTTGAAGATTACAATACGATAAATAATGAATTGAAAAATTATGATATTGATTTGTCGGATCGTCCGCAGATCGTCGTGGCGACAAAAATTGACGCTTTGGATGATGAAGAAAGATTGGAAAAATTGCGTGCGAAAGCGAAAGAAGACGGGCGGCAGTTTCTTAAAATCTCCGCCGTAACCCGTCAAGGCACGCAGGAATTGGTTTTTGCCGTTTCTACGAGGTTAGATGAAATTACAAAGACGGAAATTGATTTAACCGAAGACGAAGAAGATGTTTATTGAAGAATTAAGAGAAAATTTAAGTGAAGAGGCAAGACATTTTGTGGATTTCCCCGGCATCATTTTCTTTGACGATTTTTATGACCACATTGAAGAATTATATGGAGCGGACATAACGAGATTTGAAGCAGATGGAACAATCGAAATGTGGCTCGAATTTAAGTTTCGCGGATACAAGTTTTTTGTCCATAACAAGTATGGCGATTATGAATTTTATGTCGAAGATGAAAAATGTTCCGATGTAATTTTGTTGGAAATCGCCGATCATTTTCGCGGACTTTTGGGAGAAAATTCAGCCGCAGAGGATGCAGAGTATTTAGAAGGTTTGCATTAAATTTGAATTTTTTCTCTCCGGTTCTCTTGGTGAACTGTGTGGCAAAAACTATGAAACGAATCGCATTTTATGGTGGAAGTTTTGATCCGGTTCATCACGGACATTTGGCGATTGCGGAAAATTTGACGGGGATTTTTAAGTTGGACGAATTTGTTTTTATTCCAGCGTATCACGCTCCGCATAAAGCACGTTTGAATCCAACTTCTGCATATCAGCGTTTTGCAATGCTATGTTTGGCAACAAACAGACTTGCTGATGTAAAAGTTTCTACAATGGAACTCGAAGTTCCCGAAAAACCTTTCACGATTGAAACTTTGACGAAATTGAAAAGCGATTTGCCCGAGGCGGAAATCTTTTTTGTGATGGGTGCTGATTCCTGGGTGGAAATTACGACCTGGCGGGAATGGGAAAAGGTTTTAACGATTGTCAATATAATCGTTGTTACACGCCCGAATTATGAGATCGAATTTTCGCACATTACGGACAAGATTCGTGAGCGAATTGTGGATTTGCGAAATAAAAAAAACAAATTACGAATCACGAATCACGAATTACGAATTTATATAACCGATGCGGTGAAGATGGATATTTCGGCGACGCGGATTCGGAAGATGATTCGGGTGAATGAAATTAGCTGGAAAGAACTTGTTGATAAAGAAGTTGCGGAACATCTTGAGAAATATAATTTATATGAATAACTCACCTTACGCGATATTTGAAAAAAGTGTAAATTATCTTTCATTAAGTAATCGTGCAGAAATAGTTTAGACTATCAAGCGAGATGGGTAAAATAAAAGTAATCGAACTAACGAAAAAACAATGCGAAGCCTTGGAAAACGGTTATCGCCATGGCACGACACATAGTTT
>JALZKH010000051.1 GCA_030859345.1 Acidobacteriota bacterium
TTGTAAACAGTAGTTTTACAGACTTAGCGAAATTTATGCTTAAAGTTTGGTAAATTCTTTATATGTAGCAACTTATCGGAAAAAGTTGCACCAAGAGTGCGGAAGAACCTTTTATTAGACCATCTCAAAGAGTTTGACAAGGAACTTTGGCTAAAAGGCTGCGAGAGTTTCAGTAATCTGAGTGTTATTTTCACGCCGGTGTCGGAAGAAGATATTTGTAAAGAACCGTTGAGGTCTAATCTGGAACTACTATGGACACATGCCAAGCTGGAGCTTCCCGTTGAACTTTCAGGTTTGGTAAAACAGTTCTTTTTCAAGAATGAGTTTCCGACAATCGAAAAGCTGCGTGACTATTTGGAAAAGGAAAAGGTTGATCCGGATAATGTATATGCTTTAATTTTTAACAAAGTTTTGATTGTAGATATCAATAATTTTCGGATTAAGAATGAAAGCCATATTGCTGTTGATTCTAATATTGCTGTGTTTGAACTTGAACAGGATCATAAAACGGTTTAACTAAAAAAGTAAGACTATATAAGCATTAATGCTTATATAGTCTTACTTTTTTAGTTAAACATAATCTAGTCAAACTTATTGTAAACTCACCGAATAGGCACGTGGTTGTGGGAGACGCGTGCCTTTGTTAATTTAATTAAAAACATTAGTTACCAACTTAATTGTTTAGTTACCGACTTAATTGTTTAGTTACCGACTTAATTGTTTGATTACATAAAATTTGAATTTTAATATCGCAAATCAGATTCTGAGCGGCATTACGATATATTTATAATCATATTCGGTATCGCCGGCGATTCGCATTTGAGTTTGAGCATTTTCATCTTTGAATTCAAACGAAATTCTCGGTCTGCCGTCGCCTGTTTTTACCTTTACTTTTTCGCCGTCGGTTTCTTTTTCAACTTCTTGTGCTTCGGTTTCGCCCGAACTTACGTTGTTTAAAAACTCCTGCAAATACTGCGAGTTAAAACCGATCTGAACTTCTTCGCCGGAATAATCCGCCGCGACTTTTTCGACAGCTTCGCCTTCTTCGCTGCTTTGAGCCGTAACTTCAATTTCGCCGTCTTTTATCGTCAGACGCACCGAACGGGTTCTTTCATCCGCCATTAGTGCAACACGGGCAACGGCACGCTTCATATCCTCCAAATCAAACGTAACGGTCTTGTCATTATCCTTCGGTATCACCATTTCGTAATTTGGAAATGTGCCGGAAAGTTTGCGTGTGATAAGCAGTCTGCCGTCAACTTCAAAATAGATGTGGTTTGCGTCCTCGCCAAAACTTATGTCGCCATCCGAACCGCGTGAAATTTTTGTAAGCTCGGTCAGAGCTTTTTTGGGAATTAAAGAATCCATCACATCTTCGCCGCTGTTTTCCAGATTTTTTTCAATAAATGCAAGGCGATGTCCGTCGGTTGTAACCATTCGGGCAGTTCCGTTCTCGATCATAAATTTTGCACCGGAAAGCGTAAAACGTGATTGCTCGTTGGTGATCGCAAAACTCGTATTGTGAATAAAATTGTTAAAAATATCCGCCGAAATTGACATCGGTGCGGATTTGAATTCGGGAACCTCTGGAAATTGATCGCGTGAAACGCCTGCCAGACGGAACTTTGATTTTGCACAAGTTAAATTGACCCATTCGTTTTCCTGCTTTTTAAAATGCACATCGGCATCGGGCAAAAGTCTGACAATATCAAAAAGTTTGCGAGCCTGTATGCACATCGCACCGGCTTCTTTGATGTCGGCTTCCGCTTCGCAACGGATAGTTACATCCAAATCAGTTCCGACAATGCGAATAGTATTTTCACCAACCGATTCGATTAAAATGTTTGATAGAACCGGAATAGTAGATTTTTTTTCGACGATTCCCTGCACAAATCCTAACTCTTCTTTTAGGATATTTTGCTTGATTACAAATTCCATAATTTTTCGCTCCCAAATTCTATTTTTTATGTCCTCTTATTTTAATTAACTTTTCGAATTTTCCAAGTTCCGTTTTCTATTTTTTCCGTACTATACAATTTTTCTTCATAAACCATTTCATTCGTATCTTTAGTTTTACCGATCAAATAAGAATATTTTATGACACCTTCTGATATTTCCAATTTGTCTGCATCTTCTTCAACCGCTTTCCAAATTTCCAAAACTTCATCTTCCAAAGTTTTTGCCTTTATAACTTTTTCATCATTTTTGTATTCAATCAAGAGTCCTTTTCTACCGTCTTCGATATCTTTGATTTCTAATTTTACTTTTATAGTTTTTCCGCTTGAAAGTTTTATGGTTTTTTCTTTGTTGAAAGTTTGATTTGAACAACCGAATATTAATATTGATATTGCTAATAGAAAGATTTTCCTTTTCATAATTATTTCATATTTTACCTTAAAATTTTCCGCCTTTTTACTACTTCTAATAATATTAATATTATATATATTCTTTTAGTAGTAGTAGTAGGGCTTGTGGAAAAGTGGAAAACTCAGTTAAAAGGTTGATTACAAAAACTTTGCGTTTCCACAGCCCCTGTGGAAAATCTGTGGAAAACCTTTCGACCTGTGGAAAAAATCTGCACTTTTTGAACTTTTAATTTATTTCCACAAGGCATTTTTCCATAATCTGTGGAAAAGTGGATAAAGTTTGTTTAAATGTTGATTACAATAAACTTTATCAAATGAGAAGATTTCCGATACTGTGGAAATCTTCTCAAAATAAGTTGCTTAAATTTTCCTAACTAACTGCAAAGACTGTCTATAAGTTCGCTGACGATCCTGTGGAAATTCCTGTCTTCCTTAATTAAGTTCCCAATCTTATCAACTGAATGGATTACGGTTGTATGATGTTTACCGCCGAAAGCTTTTCCGATTTGCGGAAAACTGTTTTCCGTCAGACGCTTGCAAAGATACATTGCAACCTGTCGCGGGACGGCGATTTGACGCGAATTATTTTTCGATTTTATCTCTTCAACCGACAGATCATAATGTGCCGAAACTATTTTTATAATTCGTTCAAGTGTTACGCCTTCCGGCTGTTCACTATCAATGATATTTTTCATCGCATCCTGTGCGAGCATTTTCGAAATCGGTAAACCGCGAAGCGAAGAAATTGCGACGAGGCGAACCAGTGAACCTTCCAGTTCTCTAATATTACTTTTAACTTTTCCGGCAATGTAAAAAGCTATTTCGTCCGGCAGATCAACTCCGTCCATATCGGCTTTTCTTTTTAATATCGCAACTTTTGTTTCCAGATCGGGCGGTTCGATGTCCGCGATCAATCCCCATTCAAAGCGTGAATGAAGTCTTTCTTCTAATGTCGGAATTTCTCTCGGCGGACAATCTGAAGTTATGACGATTTGTTTCTGGTCATTATGAAGTGCATTAAATGTATGAAAAAATTCTTCCTGAGTTCGTTCCTTGCCAGCCATAAACTGCACGTCATCCATTAAAAGGACATCTATCGAACGATATTTTTCGCGGAAGGTTTGTGTTTTGTCATAACGAATCGCATTAATTAATTCATTCATAAACTTTTCGGCGGAAATATATGCAACTCTTAAATGTCTGTTTTTCAAACGAATCGCGTGTCCGGCAGCGTGCATCAGATGTGTTTTACCAAGTCCGACTCCGCCGTAAATGAACATCGGATTATATGTTTTGCCCGGTGCTTCCGCCACGGCTTCGGCAGCGGCGTGGGCGAATTGATTGCACGAGCCGACAACAAATTTATCGAATGTATATTTGCTGTTCAGAGAGTTCTCAATCGGTTCGATGTCAACAAAATGCGTCGGACTTTTTTGTTGCGGAGTCGGATTTATATTCGTTGTTCCGGAAAAATTTAATCTGCTGGTTTGTTCATTCTGTTCAGAATTATTTCTTTCATTATTAAACAAGCCAAGTACATCATCCGGGTAATCCTCTTCTTCCATATCGGATTCTTCTACTTCCCACGCTAATTTATAATTGTCTAAATTTAATTCCGTCAAAGTTTGTGAAATCAAGTCGGAATAATTCGTTTTTATCCAATCGCGGTTGATTTGGCTGGCTTTTAATTTAACGATTTTTTCTTCTTCGTTAAATTCCTCAAATTGGATCGGGAGAAACCACGCATCGAATATTTGTCGATTCAGACGTTTTTCGACCGATTGAAGAATATTATTCCAGATATTTTGATTTTCTTTTGATGCTTCCATTTTGTTTTCTCCGCAAACTTTTTTTACTAATATGTGTTAAATCTTTTTGGAAACTTTTAAGCACAAATGCCTTTGAATGAGAAGTCTTAAAACGTCTAATGGACTTAGTAAAAGCATTTGATATAACTTGTTCTGTTTTGGTAACTTTAGCGGTTTTATTACAACCTTTAATAAAAGTTTTCCACAGAGTTTTCCACAGGTTTGTGGAAAACTGCTTAAAAGTTAAAGTAAAACTTTAAGTGTTTTATTTTCAATGACTTACAAGTTTTTTATCAATTGAAACGGACAAAGATTATCAAATAATTTGCGGAAAAGCAAGTAGTTATCCACAGGTTTTAAAATAAACTTTTTTTGAACTGCCGAAGCCTTTCTAAGACAAGAACTTGGCAAGTTTTTTTTCTGTGCTAGACTCTGATAAAAGATATATAATCAGTTTAAGGAAGTGGTTTTGTGAACAAAAAAAAAGATAAAAGCAGTAGAAAAGAAGAAAATTATCTTAAGCGGGAACTTAAAACTATTTGTAAAAAGGTTAAAGGTAAAAAAATAATCAAGGAAAATTCTGAAAAAGCTTCCAAATTAATAAATAAAGAAAATATTCCTGCTGCGGATTTTTATCTTCATTTAAAAAAAGCAACCGATGGATTAGTTTATTTGAGTGAAACGGATTCTGAAGTTCTACCGTTTATCGGCGGAAAATATGAAACGGATAATCTTGAAACTCTCTTAAAACAAATCAATCCTGCTTCTGAATTAAGAATTAAAGAAATAAATTTTGAAAAATTCTTTGAGAATCTGATAACAATTCAGGACTGGTTCGGATTAGAAGAGAAGGAAACGGCGGAAAAGTTCCTTAAACTCAAGAAATTACTTGAAGAAAATCTAAAAAATCTGAAAGTTTTTCAGATCGGAGAGATCGAAATTGAAATTTACGTTGTCGGACTTGATAAAGATAATAATCTGTTGGGAATAAAAACCGAAGCTGTTGAAACTTGAATGGATGTCAGTTGATTTGGTTTGTGATACTAATGAGGACTTTAAGGAAATAAAAAGTTTTTTGTAAAATTTAGAAGTTACGCAGTTAAAACTTAATTATTGAAAATAAAGATGTTCAGGAAATGCAGAAACACGCACGAAGTAAGTGTGAGAGCCTTCACACACTTACTTCGTGCGTGTTTCTGTAAAAAATATTTATTCAACTGCGTAACTCCTAAAATTAAAAAAACTGCAAATCGAAAAACTATTTATAAAGATAAAACTGAATTGCCTGTCCGATTCCGATAATTAAACCGAAAAATGCCCCGAATAATTCGATTTTTGTCAGATGTTCTTTGGCAACGGATAAAACTAAAGATTCGAGTTTTTCAGCCGGATAATTATTAACTTTGTCCCGCACGACTCCGCCGATGTCGAATTCCTGAATGGCTTCCGGGAGTTTTTGTTTGGCGGCGTTAATTATTGTATTTGTTAATGATTCTCCGGCATCTTTGACCTTCTCTTCCGAAATATGTGTGGATAATTTTCCAATCGGTGTATGAATCAAATTCTGGATTTGTTTCGATAAAACCGAATGAATAATTTTAGTTGTGTCTTGATTGCTCAGAATCTTGACCAAACCTTGAGTAAGTTTTAATTTGATTTTGATAGTGGTTTCGGGGTGAACCGAATATAGAAGTTCGCCGATTTTTTTCGGACGCAATTTTTCAAGCGAATCCGTTAAGTAAGCCGAAATCGAATTCTGCATCTCGTCGCTTTGAATTAGCGAAAGAATGCTTTTCGTTAGCTGAGATTTAATATTTTCAAGCTGTTCAGGGGCGATCGTTCCGATCAGATCGGGCAGCGGACGATCCAAAGTGTTGTCAATCGTTTTGCCGACAAAATTCTTTGCTTCTTCGGCAAAAAAATCGCCCTGCAAAGTTTCCTCGATGCGTTTCGGCAGACTTTCATCAACCAAATCATCAACTTCACTCAGCAGATTATCACGCGATACGAAAAATTTTTTGATAAATGGAAGTTGTTCGTAATAATTGTGAACTTCCTTTTTAATCAATGCACCGATCTGTTTTTTCGTGCGGTCTTCGGTAGCAAGTCCGGCTAATTGATGAACAATGGGTTCAATCTGTTCGGCGGCTTTTTCCTTTAAAAGTGAAATTGCATCATCGGTGAACATTTCCCGCAGAGGCGTGTTTGTATTTGCCAGATCATCAACACGTTTGCCGATAAATTTTCTGATTTTTTCTTCCAAAGCCGGTTCGCGGACGATGCTTCTCGCCCGTGTTTCGGCAAAATTCAACAATTTGTTATAAGTTTCGTCCGTTAAGGCATCGGAAACTGTTTGCGTTAAAATTTCATCAACCCGACGTTCGACAAAGCCCTGCACGGCTTCAACCGTTTCTTCGCTTTTGACAACATTTCCAACATAAAATCCGATTTTGTTTTCCAAAGATTCAATTGCTTCCAAAATAGGCTGACGTAGATTTTCCGGCAGAGATTCGATCAAAGACGGATAATTCGTCGTCAATAATTCTTCGGTGTAGGAATCAACGACGTTTTGAATTTTGGTCTGCAGGAATTTTTTCCCGAACAGTTCTTCCAAAACTGTTTCCTGCGAAACGAGTTCATCGCCGACGGCTTTTCCGATAGCATCTGCAAGTTTTTCGCGGTGTTTCGGAATCATTCCCTGCGGAAAAACGGTAAGCCCAAGAAATTTAACCGGCTGCCGCGGACGAAAAAGCATACGCACGGCGAGCCAGGCTCCCAGATAACCGTGAATAGTTGCCAGAAAGACCAGAGAACTCATTTGAAACCAGATATTGCCGAATAATTGATGAAAATCCATTTGAATAAATTTCTAATAAACCTGAAAACCTTTTGATTTAAGACAAAATTCCGAGAATTCCTTGAGCCATTCATAATCGGCACTATAATTTCTCCATTGATCGTCTTTGTCTTTGTGAATAATGCCGTCGTCGGGTTTGTTTGTGATACTCAAATCCGCAAAAATACGTTTGTCGGGTTCGAGTTTCGGCAAAATTTCTTCCCTTATTTTTTTTCCGATAATCTGTGCTTCTTCATTTGAAATCTTTGTCCCCATTGCATTATTGCTCATTTCCCGCACTTTTCCTTCGCTGATTATGTCAAAAGATTTGATAACCTCAAGTGCCGCTTTCCAATTCCATACGGTTGAACGAAACTCGAAGTTTTCCGAACTCAAATCCATTAATGTAAAACTCATAAATTCTCCCTTTGTTAAATATGCTAAACGCCACAGATGATTTTAGTCAATAAAGTTTTGTTCGGCAAAAATCAATTCGGTATAATTTTGGTTAAGTAATCGTGCAGAAATAGTTTAGACTATCAAGCGAGATGGGTAAAATAAAAGTAATCGAACTAACGAAAAAACAATGCGAAGCCTTGGAAAACGGTTATCGCCATGGCACGACACATAGTTT
>JALZKH010000090.1 GCA_030859345.1 Acidobacteriota bacterium
GCTCAATGAAAAGACCGACTATCAAAACGCATCAAAAGTCAGATCGGAGAAAGGCTTGTTAGTTCATTGCTACGGCAAGCTCGCATTTGCTTGTTTACTTCTCTGTTTCTACTCTTGATTGGCATTACTAATAATAAATTATAAATCATTTAGGATAATTCCCAAATTTGAATCGTATAAATTTTCGTGTTACTTTACACCAATTTATTGGTCTTTTTTATTTGCAGCAAACTCAGTATATTTTAAGCACATTCGAGGAATCCTATATCGTGGAAGAAAACACACCTATAAATATTGAAACGGAATTAAGTCGTGATTTGGGCTTAATTTCAGCATTGGCAATCGGAGTCGGAACGATGATTGCAGCGGGGATTTTTTCGCTTTCGGGTTTGGCGATTCAAAATGTCGGCTCGGCGGCGATACTTTCTTTTGTATTGGCGGCAATTGTCGCACTTTTTACGGCTCTGACCTATTGCGAATTCGTTTCGATTTATCCCGATTCGGGCGAAGGTTATTTATACGCCCGCAAAACTTTTTCTGCTCCCTTAGCGTTTCTCGTCGGTTGGGCGTTATTTCTCGGTTATGCTTCGTCGTGCGGATTTTACTTAGCTACTTTTTCGAGTTATTTTGTCGAATTTGTTTATCATTTAAGTTACGGCACGATTGTCGGAATACTCGCTTTGATATTGCTGACTTTGCTCAATATAAAAGGAACGAAGGAAAGCGGGACGTTTCAGATAATTGTAACGGCGGTGAAGGTTGTTTTATTGATTTGGCTGGTTGTTGGCGGAATCGGAAGTGTTGATACGCAGGCGGTTATTGATAAATTCAGCACCGATTTCGGTAAGATAGCCAGCACTTCGGCACTCGTTTTTGTTACATTTTTCGGCTTTTCGGCAATCGCGGCTTCGGCGGGTGAAATTATGAATCCCGTCAAGACAATTCCGCGTGCGATATTTATTTCGATGGGACTTGTAACCGTTCTTTACACACTCGTTATCTTGGTGATTTTGGCGGCAAATCTGCAAGAATACGATGAAGCGGCAATGGGACGTGCGGCGGAACTTTTCCTCGGGGGAATCGGGGGACTGGTGATTGTCGGCGGCGGGTTATTTTCGATGGTTTCGGCGACAAATGCCTCGATTATGGCTGGTTCGCGTGTGTCATTTGCGATGAGCCAACTCGGACATCTGCCCAGAATTTTCAGTCGTATAAATCAACGGACAAAAACGCCGATCACCTCGCTCGGACTTATCGGCGGGGCAATTCTTACATTTTTGGTCGTGCTTTCATTGAAAGGAACAGCAAATTTTGCCAATGCGGTTTTACTTTTTGCTTTGATTCTTGTCAACGTAGCTTTGATCGTCCATCGGCGAAAATTTCCAAATATCGAACGTCCGTTTCGCGTTCCGCTTGTTCCGCTTTTGCCGATCCTGGGAATTTTATCGAACTTATATTTATTAGTTCAAAGTACTTGGGAACTCTGGACTTTAGGCGGATTCTTCGGCGGAATTATTGACAGACATGAACAAACCGGAGTTTTTCCGGTTGTTTTAGCCGCCGGAATGTTAGCAGTCGGTTTTGTCGGTTTTATTTTATTTAAGGGAAAAGATGCGGTAACAGAAGTTTCCGAAAAGCCTGGCGAGCCGTATTTCGAGCCTATTTCGATACACTCTTCGCAGCTGCCTGAGAAAATTAAATACCGCATTTTGGTTACACTTTCAAATCCCGCAAGTGTTCCGCAACTTCTGGAAATGGCACATTCGATTGCCAAAGAACGTGACGGAGAGATCGTCGCAACGCGGATTGCGATTGTTCCCGAACAACTTTCGCCAAATCGTGAAGATTTCAGCGAAGCGTTTTATGTAACAAAGGAAAGACCGATTCTCGAAATGGCGAATCGTTATGCCGATCAAAATAATATTCCTTTAAAATCACAGATCGAGGTCGGACACGATCCCGCCCGCGTAATCGTTGATTCTGCTCAACAATTAGATTGTGATTTAATAATTATGGGCTGGAAAGGCTTTACAACCACAGCCGAAAAAATTCTCGGCGAGGTTGCTGATGATGTTGTCAGCAATGCGAAAACTGATCTGATGCTCGTCAAAGTAGTTGCCGGAAGACGTTTGGAAAACTGGTTGATGCCGACGGCAGGCGGAAAGCACGCAATTCAAGCCGAACAATATGCTGCATCGCTCATCCGTGCAAACGAAGGTTCGATGACATTTTGTAGCGTCGTGCCGCCGAATGCGAGCGAATCAACTGTCGCCGGAACGCAAAAAATGTTGGATAAAGCGATCGAGCGTGTTTCGGATAAAAACGGTCTGAAAGTAAAAAGCACGATCATCAAAAATAATTCGGTAACGCAGGGAATTTTGGAAGAATCGAGAAATTATGATGCAATAATGCTCGGTGCAACCGAACATCGTTTCAAGAAAATCCTATTCGGAAGTATTCCCGAAGTGATTGCGAAAGAATCTTTGAAAACAGTTGTGTTGATTAAAAAGAAAAGTTAGAAAAATTTAATTTCTTAAAATCATCAATCAAATTATTTTTGTGGGCAAGTTCAAAATAAAGTTCCAAGCCTTTCTGCATTGAGTCATCAATCGAAAACGAGATATTTTCGGTTAGATATTTTTTGAAGTCTTCGTGCGTTAAGGAAATTTCATTTTCGTAATTTGCGATGATTTCATCAAGCTGACTTAAACCTTCATCGCGGACTTTAGCAAAATCAATTTCGCACGTTTTATTCCGAGTCATCCACATTGCGAAGACAAACCCGAAATCTGTGAACTCACGCCACAATTCAACGAGATCGAATTTTCGTAATTTGCTTTTTTGATTTTCCGCATTTGAAATTTGAAATTTGGAATCTAAAATTTGCAGAGCCGGATCGCCGATCAACAAAGCACAATCTGAATTTTCGAGCATTTTGTCCAAATCGGGTTTGGCATCAATCCATTTCGGCTCAAAACCCAAAAATTCACGGAAGATAATTTTCGTAAGTGCGACGGAAGTTTTCGACGAAACATCGAGCGAAACGGATCTTACATCTTTCAAATCCTCACCTTTTGTAACAAGACAAACGCTCCGCACTTTTTCTCTTGCACCGACGCAGACATCTGGAATCAAACGCACATTTTTGATTCTTTGATAAGCAATCACGGGAACAAGTGCGGCATCAACTCTCTTTTGTGCAAGCAATTCGGCAGAACGCGACGGAGCAGTATCCAGGATCACTTCATATTTTCCACGCTCCGAGCCATATAGAAACGACCAGATAAGCGGTGCAGTATTTGAATAACTCGAAGCTGAAATTCTTTTCTGTGTTGCCATTTATCTCGTCAAAACGTCTTCGTATTCTTCTGATGATTCAAGGATTTTTTTGACGAATGGACACACGGGTTTTATCAATAAATTATTTTCCTCAGCAAATTTTACGGCTTCTTTAACCAACGATTCACCAACGCCTTTGTCCTGCAAATCATCATCAACTTCCGTGTGGTCAATCACAATTTTTCGCTGTCCTTCACGATAATAAGTCATTTCCGCCACCCAATCGCCGTCTTCCTCAATAAAAAACGCACCTTTATTTCTATGTTCTTCTCTTTGTATCTTCATTTTTTTCGCAAACGAAATCTAAAATTCTAAAATAATATAGTAATTTTAGTTCTAACAGAGGCATCACATTTTGCCAAATAGCTTGCTCAAAATTATTTGCCGAAGTATTCTAAAAATATGAAAATTTATGATGTGTCTGTTCCAATTAGTAAAAAAACTCCGGTTTACGAAGGCGATCCAAGTGTCGAAGTTGAATTAAAACTCTCGATGAAAAGAGGCGATAACGCCAATGTTTCACAAATCTGTATGGGCGTTCACACAGGGACGCACGTTGATGCACCGAATCATTTTATCGAAGGCACAAAGAAAATAATTGACCTCGATCTGAATACTTTGATCGGCAAATGCCGCGTCGTCGAATTGAGCGACGATATAATGTCAATCGAACCCGAACACATCGAAAATCTGGAAAATGTCGAGCGTCTTTTATTTAAAACGCGAAACTCAGAATTCTGGAATGATTTCGATCAAGGTTTCCGCAAAGATTTCACATATATTTCCCACGAAGCCGCTAAAACAATCGTTGAAAAAGCAATCAAACTCGTCGGAATTGATTATTTATCCGTCGAAGCCTTCAATGCCGATTCGCCCGAAACTCATCGAACTTTGCTTTCAAATGAAGTAATAATAATTGAAGGCTTAGACTTACGCGAAGTTTCCGCAGGCGATTACGAATTAATATGTTTACCAATGAAAATCGCAAGCAGTGCGGGCGACGGTTCGCCTTCACGGACGGTTTTGCGGGAAATAATTTAACAGGATAAACAGGATATTTTATCTTTTATTTTTTATCCTGAAAATCCTGTCTATCCTGTTTGAAGAATTTATGAAAAAGGATGAATTTTTATCAAAACGTAACAAATTTCGCCAAAAATCTGTTGAGGAATTACTTGAATTATTGACAAGCGAAGATTTGAAAACAAGGTTCTTCGCGGAAATGGCTTTGCGGGATTTGAGCGGCACTTGATTAAATTACAAACCTGCGAGTTCGCGGGAAGAAAGAGAAAAAGCAATCGAAGAATGGCGAGAATGGTTTCGGGAAATGGAAGGAAAATTTAAGAAAAGGTTTCGCCACGAATTACACAAATAACACGAACAATTTTTTATTTTATTTTCATTCGTGCAATTCGTGGCATTCGTGGCTAAAATTTCTCTATGAACAGAGTTGACGAACAAAGCTACCGCGAAAAAGTCTATGAAATCGTCCGTCAAATCCCGTCGGGCAAAGTAATGACTTACGGACAAATCGCCGAAATTTTGGGCGAAGGTTACACCGCACGAACCATCGGCTACGTAATGCACGCCGCCGACACGGAAAAAGTCCCTTGGCAGAGAGTTATCAATTCAAAAGGCGGCTGCTCGACGGGAAAATTGCTTGTGCCGTTCAACATCCAACAAAAATTACTCGAAGACGAAGGAATCGAATTCAGCGAAAAAGGTTTTTGTGATTTGAATATTTACCGTTGGTTTTCTGAAGGTTACGAGGAAGATGCCGGCGAACAGCCGAGTTTGTTTGAATAAAAGTGATGAATGATGAAATAATCAAGCTTCTAGTTGAACGATACTTTAATAATGAAAGAGCATCTGATTGGGCAATAAAATGCCTTGAGAAAGGTCATGATTCAAGAAGTCTGCGAATGTTAGCTTCAATGTCGGATTCTTTTACTTCACCTTTTGAACTTGACGAATACTATCAAAGAAGTTTGAAAGAGTTGGGTTGGGATAAAGTAAATTCTGAAGAATATTTAATGCGTTATGCAAAAATTCTTGCTGAAGAAATTGTTGAAGATAAAACTGACCCAATTCAATCATCTCAGAATATTTATTCAATTCTCATAGATTTAGAGTATCCATCGGAATTATCAGCTTGGTTCGACATAAATGAAATGATTTGGGATTACAATTATTTTCTTAAAACAGGAAAAGACGATAGTTATTGGTTTCGCCCGAAAGAAAAACTTATTTCAATAATCAAGAAAGCTTCAAAAGAATTATTAAACTCAAAATAATCCATTCCCATAAAATCTTTCTTTGTGTTCTCCGTGCCTCTGTGGTGAAATTATTTTATGTTCAAATCAATCCATTTTATTTCCAAAGGTCGGCGGACGACAAATGCTTCTAAGCCGGAAGTTTTAGAGAAATTATCTAAAATTGTCGGCGGTGAAAATATTTTGGTTGAGCCGGAAAAGGTTGAGCCTTACGGTGCGGATGCGGTGAAGGAAAAGTTTCCTCCCGAGTCAGTTGTTTTTCCTGAAACGACAGCGGAAGTTTCCGAGATTTTGAAACTTGCAAATGTTGAGGTTTTTCCCGTGACGGCACGCGGTGGCGGCGTTGGTTATACGGGCGGAGCAGTTCCGGTTGACGGCGGAATCGTTATCGGCACGGACAGGATGAACAAAATTATCGAGATCAGCGAAGAAAATCTTTATGCAATTTGTCAGCCCGGAATTCGGACTTTTGAATTGCAGCAGGAAGTTGAAAAATTCGGTTTGATCTTCCCGCCCGATCCGGCGAGTTATAAAGATTCGTTTATCGGCGGAAATATTGCCGAAAACGCAGGCGGAATGCGGACTCCGAAATACGGCACGACGAAACATTCGGTTTTGGGTTTGGAAGTTGTGACGGCAACGGGTGAAATTATTCGCACAGGCGGAAAAACCGTTAAAAATGTTGTCGGTTTTGATCTGACGGGTTTGATGTGCGGTTCGGAAGGATTGTTGGGAATTATTACCGAAGCGACTTTGAAATTATTGCCGATGCCCGAAGCGACGGCGACAGTTCGTGCTTCATTCAAAACAATGGAAGCGGCGTGTGAGGTTTTAACAAAATTTACCCCGTGCGGTTTGCTCCCGATGGCGATGGAAGTCATTGACCGCAACTCTATCGGTGCGATTGAAAAGAACTACGCCTTTGGATTTTCGCCCGACACCGAAGCACTTCTACTTGTCGCCGTTGATGGAGAAAAACTCCAGGTCGAACGCGATTCAAAATTAATCGAAAAAATTCTGCGGGAGAACGGCGGATTCGACATTCTGCGTTCGGAAAACGAAGCGGACGAAAACAAACTCTGGGACGCACGCCGTGCAATTTCGCCCAGTTTAATGAAATACAACAACCTGAAGATCAACGAAGATGTCGTCGTCCCACGCTCCAAAGTCCCCGAACTCATCCGCCGCGTCGAAGAGATCGGCAAAAAATACGACACCTTCGTCGCCAACTTCGGACACGCCGGCGACGGCAACATCCACGTCAATTTTATGTGCGACCGCCACGATGCAGACTCACTTGCAAGAGCCAGAAAAGCCGTTAAAGAAACTTTTGAATTATCAGTAGAACTAGGCGGAACAATCAGCGGCGAACACGGCATCGGTTACGTCAAAAGCCAATATCTCGAAATCGCCATAGACAAACCGACACTCGAAATTATGAAAGCCATCAAAAAAGTATTCGACCCAAACGGCATTTTGAATCCGGGGAAAATGTTTATTTGAATATCTTTTATTTACTTTGACGGCATTGGTTTAACAGAGAGTCTGCAACCTTATGAAATTGTTTTTCCTTTTCTTCTTTAAAGTTTTCTTTGATTGAATAATAATCTGAAATCATAAAACTGAATGAATTGTGATAAGCCCAAAAAACTCCAACCATATCTTTTGATAATTCATTACTTGAAAAAATCCAATGCCAATCTTCTTTTTCTTTATCAAAGTTGCTCCAATGAAGTTCAGGTAATTCAGTTCGATTTCCATATTCATTTATTAGATAAAATTCTCTGTCAACAACTCCAAATGTTTGACTGGCTTTTGTAATTATCAAACCATCGTTAGAAAACTCGTAAATTCTTCTACCATCAATGTATTTCAGTTCTTGACCACATTGTTCATCAAAGATTATCTGTATTTCCCCACGATAATTTTGCGGAATTAAGAATGTTTCGGGCTGGGCTTTTGGCAGAAAAATGTAAAACAAGATGAATGAAATCAAAATTATCGGCACGGGTAGAACAGTCAAAACAAGTTTAGATTTTACGCTTTCTCTTGAAATCCATACCAAAATAATTCCGATTAAAAGACCTATGATCGGAATGCCAAACCAATACAAAATTGCAATATTGAAAAATCCAACAATAAAAGACCAAAAAACCGTGAAAATTATACCGACCTTAAATGTTTTGCTTCGTGTCTGGAATACTTTTTCTTTCATAATCTATCCACTTAGTTTCAAAGCAATAATTGAGCCAAAGTGAAACCTAACAAATGACATATATTTGTAAGTAAAGGTAATATTAAATAGTGCAAATTGCCAAACAATTTTGCAGTTTGCATAGAATCAAATATAAAAGTATAAAAGTCACCCTGTGTGCGACTTTAAATGACTTCATTCAATAATGAAAGTTGAAGTGCTTTGTTGCCGTTTTTCATATTTAGAAAGACTCCAACCGTATGGCTCAAGACTTTCCTGAAGATTCGATTTTGATAG
>JALZKH010000131.1 GCA_030859345.1 Acidobacteriota bacterium
AGACACCGTTTGGTTGAGAATAATGAACTGCCGACCGCATTCTAAACATTGATGGTTTTGTTTGCCATAATGAGTATGACCGTTTTTCTTAATATGCGATAATCCACATTGCGGACAAGTTAAATTGTTCGTTCGAGCAAAGTCTTGTTTGTTCATCATAAAACAATTACAAGAAATTGCTCCTCATTTTTCAAATAGCATTACTTTTAGGACACTACCAAATTTTTAAATATATGAGCGATTTTCCATCTTCCGTTTCAAACCAAATATTGGAACTAAAGGGGCGATTTACACTTAATGAGGAATGGAAGTCGTGTACGGGTAAAGGCGTAAAAATTGCGGTTATTGACAGCGGAATTGATAAAAACCACCCGGACTTGAAAGAGAAAATTGATAAAACTTTTGAGGCACAACAGGAAAATAAAAAAGTCATATTTGTTGAAACTGATGCGGGAGATTCCGCCGGACACGGAACGGCTTGTGCGGGAATAATCAGCAATATTGCACCTGATTCTCTGATTTCCGGTATAAAAGTTTTAGGCGGCGGCGGCTTGGGCGACGGACACGCATTTCTGGCGGGTTTGGAATTTGCGATAAACCAGAAATTCGACATAATTAATTTAAGTTTGGGAACGACAAAACCGCAGTTTGCTACGCCTCTGCACGATTTATTAGACAGAGCTTATCACGCCGGATGCGTCGTCGTAGCGGCGGCGAATAATTTTCCGCAGCCGAGTTTTCCGTCAGTGTTTTCCTCATCTTTAGTTTCGGTTAGTAAGAGTGAGGAAACGGATTACTTAAAATTCGGTTTCAAATACGGTGAAATTATTGAATTGACCGCTCCGGGCGTAAATGTCAGAACTATCTGGCTAAATGGCGGTTACAGAAGGCTTACGGGAAACAGCTTTGCGTGTCCACATATTGCCGGAATAATTGCTCTGCTGCTTGAACAATATCCGAATTTAACGCCTTTTGAAGTTAAATCGGCTTTGTATGCGATTGCTTTGGAAAACGAGATTTTAACGAAAAACTCTTAACTGAATTTTTACATCTTTTATACATCGTTGCATTTACAATTAGAAAATGCTTTCATTAAATTTCACTTTATTGTTGTGAGGTTACGGAAGTCTTATGAATCTAAAAACCAATTTAACCATTGCATTGACGCTTATTTTATCAGTTTTTTCAATCAGCATTTTTGCACAAAAACCAAAAGATATGGGAAAAAATACATCTACGAATTTTCAGCTTAAACCATTAAAAATTGAACAGTATAAACTTGAAAACGGTCTGCGTGTCGTCTTAAATGAGGATGACGCGATTCCGGTTGTTTCAGTCGCGGTTTATTATGATGTCGGCTCACGGAATGAAAAGGAAGGTCGGACGGGTTTTGCACATCTATTTGAACATATGATGTTTCAAGGTTCGGAAAATGTCGGTAAAGCCGAGCATTTTCAATATGTTAATAAAGCCGGCGGAACAATGAACGGAACGACCAGTTCGGAACGCACAAACTATTATGAAACGCTTCCGGCAAATCAACTGCCGACGGCACTCTGGCTCGAATCCGACCGGATGCGTTCATTAAAAGTTACGGAAGAAAATCTCGTTAATCAACGAAATGCGGTGCAGGAAGAAAAGCGTTTGAATTATGATAATCGTCCATACGGCGAAGTTTTTAATATTTTGACCGAAATGGTTTTCAAAAACTTTTCCAATTCGCATTCGACCATCGGTTCGATGGCTGATCTGGATGCAGCGACGGTTAAGGATGTTCAGGAATTTTTCAGAATTTACTACGCTCCGAATAATGCCGTTCTGGTTATCTCGGGAGCATTCGATTCGAAATCAGCAAAGGATTTAGTTAAAAAATATTTCGCCACGATTCCCTCACAACCTGCTCCGCCGTCAATTGATGTTAAAGAACCATCCGAAGTTGATGAGAAATACAGAAAATACGAAGACAAACTTGCTCCATTTCCCGCATTTCTTATGGGTTGGAAAACCTCTGCCAGAGGAACGCAGGATTTTAACGCTTTGCAGTTAGCCGGGAAACTTTTATACGACGGTGAAAGTTCCAGACTTTATCAGAAACTTGTCAAAGGCGATGAATCTGTTGTTCAACTTTTCGGAATTACGGACGAAAGACGCGGACCTTCTTTAATTATGGTCGGAGCAATCCCGAAACCGGGCAAGGATGTCAGCCAGATTCGTCAGATAATTATCAATGAAATCAAGGATATATCACAAAACGGAGTAACTGCCGAAGAAATGACGAAACTTCGCAATCAATTATTAAATGATGAGATCCGCACCCGTCAATCTTCGCTGAGTCGTGCGATGAGAATTGCCGAATTTACTCTTTATGACGGCGATCCGACATTGATTAGTAATGAAATTAATGAACTTTTAAAAATTACACCCGAACAGATCAAGCAAGCGGTTAATAAATACTTAAATACCGAAAACCGTGCATTGCTCGATGTTGTTCCGCTGGATAAAAAATAAGTTGAATGCTGAATAAATCGGAGAGAGAATGAAAATGAAAATATTTGTTAAATTAACTGTATTTGGTCTTTTATTATCGGCATATGGCTTTAACCTTTTTGCACAAACTATGAATGAAAATTTTAGAAAAACACCACCCGAAGCCCTGAAGCCGATTGCATTTAATGTCCCGAAACCTTTTGAAACCGAGCTGAAAAACGGTTTGAAAATCGTCATCATCGAAGACAAAAGCCTGCCGATGGTAAGTTACAGACTTGCATTTCAACAAGGCGATATTAACGATCCGAAAGATTTGATCGGAGCAAACACGGCAGTTGCGGATTTGCTTAACGAAGGAACGAAAACACGCACCAGTAAACAGATCGCCGAAGAAATCGAGCGGCTGGGAGCGAGTATAAACTCGAGTTCTTCGTCGGATAATACGATCATTTCCGGCTCGACCGTTTCACTTTACAGTTCCGATATTTTGAAATTAATGGCGGATTTGGTTCTGAATCCTATCTTTCCCGCAAACGAAGTAAAACTTTACAAATCCAACGCCATCGAAAATTTAAAATTCGAGCGTTCAAATGCGGGATTTTTAGCTGATGAGCAGATAAATAAAATTCTTTACGGCGATCATCCGTATTCGATCACTTCACCAACGGCGGCAGATTTAACAAAATTAGATCAGGCGAAATTGATGGAATATCATAAAGCCAGTTTCACACCGAATCGTGCGATTCTGATTGCGGTCGGCGACATTGACCGCAAAGAATTTCTGGCACAGGTCAATGATCTATTCGGCAAATGGGAAAGCAAACCAGTCCCGAAAGTCAAATACCCAAATCTGCCCGAAAGATCAGAAAAAACAATTACGATTGTTGACCGCCCCGGTTCGGTTCAATCAAATATTGTTTTATCAAATTTAGGGATTAATTATTCGAGTCCCGATTTTTTCCCTGTTTTGGTAATGAATCAGGTTCTGGGCGGCGGTGCTTCGGCACGTCTGTTTTTGAATCTGCGTGAAGCAAAAAGTTATACATACGGTGCTTATTCACGCTTTAACACAAAACGTCTGGCAGGTGATTTTGAGGCAAACTCCGAAGTCCGCACATCTGTAACTGGCGATGCCTTGAAAGAATTTTTCTACGAATTAATCCGCATACGTAAAGATGAAGTAGATAATGCGGAATTGCAGGATGCAAAAAATTATCTAACGGGAACTTTCCCGATTCGTGCCGAAACCCAAGGCGGTTTAACAAATTTAATTTTGATACAGCAATTATACGGTCTGCCCGCCGATTATCTGCAAACTTATCGTGAACGAATAAACGCGGTTACTCCGGCGGACGTTAAGCGTGTGGCAAATACATATCTGCAGCCCGAAAAGATTGCAATGGTGATTGTCGGAGATGCCGATGAAATTCTGCCGCAGGTCAAACCTTATGCGGAAAAAATAAATATCGTGGATACTGATGGAGTTACACAAAAGATGGAAAATTATGGAAAAAATTCCGGCGGTGAAACTACACAAATTGCCGGAAAATGGAATCTAAAAGTTGAAATTCCCGGACAAGAATTACCTCTAACCGTTACTTTTAAACAAGATGGCGATAATGTAACCGGCGAAATGAGCTCGGCTTTCGGCGGCGGTGAAATTTCCGGCGGCAAAGTTAAAGGAAACAAAATAACAGCCGTTGCAAAAACAAATGTTCAAGGACAGGACATCGAAATTACCATTAATGGAACGGTTGATGGAGATTCGATGAAGGGGACAATTTCAATTCCGATTTCTCCGCAACCGATTCCTTTTAGCGGAAACAGAGCAAATTAAAATTCTAGTAAGTTGAACATAACTAAAACGGAAATTAGATTTTCTAATTTCCGTTTTTTCTTTTAAATTGCTTAATTATTTACGTAAACTAAACCCGTTCCGCGTGGAAAATTACCAATGGTTATCGGCAATTTTCCATTAAAATTGTTGTTTCCCACTAAAGCATTAGCCGTTGCCCTCTGAAGCGAACTCATATCGCCGTAAGCGACTACATAATTTTTCATTTCGGGGAAACCAAGTATCAAATAGGGATTTCCGAACGCGACTGAAATTGTTTTGATATCGCTTTTCAAAATTTCCCGCAAAGCATTTTCACCCGCTTCGGGAAGTCCAACGCTGTTTTTAGCACCGCTTCGCACACGCCCGAAAAGTCCGGCAATCACTAAATCCGATTTTTTTGCTTTTTCG
>JALZKH010000142.1 GCA_030859345.1 Acidobacteriota bacterium
CGGCTACACGATGACGATGTTTAATGTGCTGGCGAGTTGGTATGGATTACAATATGACAAAGATGGAATTCTGCATCTTTCGATTGCAGAATTCTCACTTTAATTTACTAGCACCAAAGGTTAGTAATATGAATGGAAAGTTAGAGGATGAAACATCGCATAAATTGAGTAGCGGTTCAAATATAATTGTTGAAATAAATCGAAAACAAAATAACGGAAAATATCGCAAATTACCATATTATATTTCGTACAACCGAGATGAAAAAAAAGGCATAATGCGTGATTATTTCTACTGGAGAGCAGATTACAAAGCGACCGGAACTTTTAAAACACAAAGTTGCAGCGAAAAAATTACGTTAGTTGACTTTCAAGGCGACGGCGTTTTTGATTCTGCCGACGAGCAAATGACAAATTTGCAAATAGATTTTAATAAAGATGGAAAAATTTGGGGCAAAGAAGAACATAAAAGGACTAACGAAATAATTAAAATATGCGGACAAAATTATTTGGTTAGCTCAATGGCAAAAGACGGTTCTTCGATAACCTTTAAGAAAACAAATCTAAGCGTTGCAAAAGTCGGTGAAAGAACTCCGCCATTTGAATTTAAATTGTTAAATGGAAAAATATATTCATCAGAAATACTATCGGGTAGCTATGTCGTTCTTGATTTTTGGGCAAGTTGGTGTGTGCCTTGCGTTAAAAACTTGCCGGAAATTAAAAAACTGGAAAGTGATTATGGCAACAAAGTGAAAATATTTTCTATAAATGTAGATAGTAAATCAAGAGAAAACTTGGCTTTAGATATTGTTCAAAAGTATGAACTTTATGAAATGATCTCAATAAGAGGCTTAGGAAATAATGATGATTTTTGGAAAAGTTTTGGCAGCGTCAATCAAGGTGCTTTAACGATTCCACTTTATGTTTTTATAAATGAAAAAGGAATTGTTCAATATGCGGATAACGGTGGAAACAACCTTCAAAATTTAAGAAGCGAAATAGATAAAACTCTTAATCCATAAAAGTCAGATTTTTCCTCATTTGTGATTATTAAATCTTTCTTCCTATTCGTTTATCTCGTTTATAGATAAAATCAAATTTAGTTACTTTGAAAAACGAAATCGAGCGAACCGTCGGCTGTTTGGCATTCATCGTCCGCACATTTGCATTGATAATAACCAGATCAGCCGTAATATTCTGTTGGGCATCTGCCGGGAAAGTTAAAATCAGACACATTAAGAAAACGAAACTGTATTTTTTCATAAAATAGTTATCTCAATAAAACGATTTGTGTGCAAGCATTTATTTGAATTCAAAATTACTTGGCAGGCTAAACTTTTGCGGTTTTTTGGCGAAGTTTACGCCATAGAATAAAACCAAGTCCCAGCAGAATAAAACTCGGAATTAAACCGATCAACAAACCTTTGACAAACGGTATATTTCCCTGAGCCGTGTCAATGTCGTGGCGGTGATTCCAAATCTCGACGATTTTTCCGTCCTTAAAACGGAAGACGTTAACAATCGGAATCTGATTGCTTCCGCCCAACATTTTTATCCACCAAGTCGTCGGCTGATATTTCCATTGCCAGCGTGTGGCGACGAGATCGCATTCGGCGATTTGATAATCAATCGTTCCTCTCATATTGCCGTTGTTCCAAAAAAATGCGGCGATTTTCTTTTGCTCATCGGCAGGTTCGGTTACGCCTTTTCTATCGCCGATGTCGTGGGCGATATATTCGGGAGCGAAAATTTCGTCAACCGCCGCCGGATTATTTGAAAACCAAACTCGTTCATAAAATTTTCGGGCGAGGACTTTATTTTGTTCTTCGGTTTTGCTGTCGCATTGCACGAGTGCTTGTGCTCTAGCAAAAATTACAGCAGAAAATAAAAGCACTAAAATTATGGTTAGTTTTTTCATAATGTTTCCTCTTTCAAAAAATACATTTATAAATTCCTCATTCAATTTCCGGATTTCTGAGCGGCTGCATTTGTTCAAGCGGTTCATCGGATTCGAGACGCTTGATCTATTTTTGCAGCAATTCAAAAATGTCATCGCTCGGCGGAGCATTTTCTTTGGCGATGCGATATGCCCGCAACGCTTTTTTGCGGTTTCCTACTTTTAAATATTGATTGCCGAGTTCCAAAGCGGTATAGAAAGCCTGCGGGTAAAGGGCGACGGATTCGGACAATAATTTTATGGCTTCTTCCGTGTTTGGTTCGGCGGTGTAAATATTTTTATAAACCGCACGGAAATAGAGCGAACCCGCTTTTGCTTTCGGCAGATGGAATGTTCCGCGAAAAACAAATAAATTTCCGAATCGTGCTATCGGAGAAATTTTCCGAAATGTCTCCCCATTTCTTCGGACTAAAAGCGGTAGCTCCCATAATAAATGTCCCGCTCTTAACTTCGCTCTCCATTCTTTCGGCATCTCTTTCGGGCTTATTTGCCACCCAATCGAGTCCGCGACTTCTCATCGAAACATCTGTTGCAAAATACTCCACTTCCGGTATTTCGCCGTGCGGCTCTAAATTTTCTTTGTAATACGCAGCCAGTTCCTTTGTGCGTTGTCCGATTTCAACTCCTTCATCGCTGAAATACCGATAGCCATTTGCCGTGCCGCCAATTGTTTCATTGAAATATTCCCACGGACGCAAAACTGGAATCACCGACAGCAACGCGGCGAATAAACCGACGGCGACCACGCCCCGCAGAAGATAAATATGCGGGAACACGCACGAAGTAAGTGTGTCGCGTTTTACGCCCTTATTCCGTGCAGGCTTCTGCAATACTTTGTAAATTTGTTCCGAAATTGAAAAAAGATACGACATCGAATTTATCGAAATCAGAACAGACAAAGATCACGTTCACTTTCTGGTGCAACGTGTGCCAACGATGAGTCCGAAGAAAATAGTTCAGACAATCAAAAGCATCACGGCACGAGAAATTTTCAAAAGATGCCCGGAAGTCAAGAAATACTTATGGGGCGGAAAGTTTTGGTCGGCTGGATATTTCATCAGCACAGTCGGTGCACACGGTTCAGAAGAAATAATCAAGAACTATGTCAATCAACAAGGCAAGATGGATAAAACCAATCAACCTAAACTCTTTTAATACCCCGTCAGCTTGCTGCGGGGAAATTTATTTTCAGTCAACAGTTAATTCAACGCGAATCGCCTACTTTGAAAATAAAACTTCTTGAATTCATATTGCATAAAAGGTTATAGTCAAATAACTATCAATTGAAAAATTCTATTTAAATTTACAGCTTAATGTGAGTTGCTTTGCCGTAAAAAGTTTCGGGCAGACCAATTGCTAATGATTCCAAGGGAGAAATGAAATAAATGAAAGAGCTAAATGAAGGGCTTGAATCTTATGATGTCATCACGCACGCGAACGAGATGTTTGTGGCGGAGGAGTTGACCGAAGATGAAGAGAAATTGCTTGACGAACTCGGGATTGTCGGCGAATCGCGTCGGAAATTTTTGGGACAAGTCGGGGCGGCGGGTTTTGGAATGCTGGCGTTGCAGGTTCTGACGAGTCAGGAAATGTTTGCGGCGGAAGGCGGCGGCTTTGAAGTTGCTTCGCCGAAGGCTGACGCGATTGAAAATGCCGTTAAGGTCGTGATGAAAATCAACGGCGACAAAAAATCACTGAATGTTGATTCGCGGATGACTCTGCTCGATGCTTTGCGTGAACGCTTAGGTTTGACGGGTTCAAAAAAAGGATGCGACCATGGACAATGTGGTGCCTGCACGGTGATTGTTGACGGGGAAAGAATTTTGTCCTGCTTGACGCTGATGGCGACCTGCGAAGGCAAAGACGTTACGACGATTGAAGGAATTGCCAGCGGCGAAAAACTTCATCCAATGCAGGAAGCGTTTATCAAATACGACGGTTTCCAATGCGGATACTGCACGCCGGGACAGATTTGCTCGTCGGTTGCTTTATTAGATGAAGCGGAAAAGGGCGAAGTCAGTTTTGTAACGGAAAACATTTCGGCGAAATCCCGTTCAATGACATTATCGGATGACGAAATTCGTGAACGTATGGCGGGAAACCTCTGCCGTTGCGGAGCTTATCCGAATATCGTCAAAGCAATCAAGGAAGTTCACCGTGGCGAAGAAACCGCCGCGACTTGGAATTTTGCCACGCCGAACAATGATAATGTAGCCGAAAACAAAATCAAGGAGGACGCACAAAATGAGACCGTTTAAATACGAACGAGCGACAAAACCGGAAGACGCGGCAAAAATGGTGACAGCGAATAAATCCGCAGAATATCTGGCGGGCGGCACGAATATTATTGATTTGATGAAAGAAGACGTGATGCGTCCTGACGAATTGGTTGATGTCAACAATCTAAGTTTTAAGCAGATAAAATCGGTTGGAAATATGATCTCAATCGGTGCGATGGCAAAGAATAAAGATACGGCGAATCATCCGCTGATCAAACAGAATTTTCCGCTTTTAACGCAAGCGATTCTCGCCGGAGCTTCGGCACAAATTCGCAATATGGCGACGAACGGCGGAAATTTGAATCAGCGGACGCGATGCGTTTATTTTTACGATACGGCAATGCCCTGCAACAAACGCGAACCGGGAACTGGTTGCGGTGCGATGGAAGGTTTGAACCGTATGCACGCGATTTTCGGTTGGTCGGAAAAATGTATCGCCACGCATCCATCAGATATGTGCGTCGGTTTAGTTGCACTTGATGCAGTTGTTAAAGTTCAGGATGAAACGGGCAAAACACGCGAGATTCCTTTTAATGATTATCATCGTCTGCCGGGAGATTCGCCCGAAAAAGATAACAATTTGAAACACGGTGAATTGATAACTTCAATCGAAATTCCGAAAAATAAATTTGCGAATAAATCTTATTATTTAAAGGTGCGAGATCGTGCAAGTTATGCGTTTGCATTGGTTTCCGTCGGAGTCGGTCTGGAAATGGACGGCGACACAATTCGCGGTGCAAGAATCGCAATGGGCGGAGTCGCACACAAACCCTGGCGGGCGTTGATCGCCGAAAAAATGTTGATCGGCAAAAAGCCAACCGAAAAACTTTTCGAGCAAGCCGCCAAAATGGAAATGGAACGGGCAAAACCGCTTGAGCATAATAAATTTAAAGTGGTTTTGGGAGAACGTGCGATTGTTCGGGCGTTAAAGATGGCGACGAATGGAGGAAATTCTTAATGTTCGCTCATTTTAAAAAATTAAGCCTTGTTTTTGTGATTTTGTTCATTAGTGTTATTTACACATCAAATACCTTTGCACAATGTTCTTGTTCGGGTAAATATCGTGATATTACAGCAAGTAAGGAATTGGAACTTGCTGATGCTGTATTTGTAGGCAAGGTTATTGAGGTTCACAAAACTGAGCCAGACAAACGTAACAGATATACTGAAACGGTTAGATTAGAAGTAAAAGAGTTTTGGAAAGGTGAATTAGCTGAAACATTTACTCTTGTGAATGAAATTTATGGTTGCATAAACGGTTATGATGCAAACGAAGTATTTTTGATTTACGCATATAAAAATAAAAATGGAACATATTCAACAGGTTGCTGTTGCTCACGAACAACAATAATATCCAAAGCCAAAAAAGAGTTCAAAGAGTTCAAAGAAAACGGTTTAAGATCACAAAAGATAAATGAAAATCAATCACAGCAAAATGAACCCGAAAGCAATTCTATAAGTTATTGTGATTTAGTAAGAAACCCTGAAAAATACGATGGTAAAGAGGTTACTGTGTTTGCTTCATACAGATACGGTTTTGAATGGCAAGAATTATATTGTTTAGAGTGTCAGGGTTTAGGCAAAACTTGGCTTGAAATTGACGATAATATTACATCTAAAACAGAAAAGATTTTTAAAAAATTTCCCAAAGATGATGGAACAATTAACGCTATTTTTACCGGAACATTCGAGAGTTCAAAAGGTCCTTTCGGTGATGGTAGTTATAGTTTTAGATTTTTATTGAAAGAAGCTAGTCAAGCAAGACTTGTGAGTAAATCTTCAGCATTTCCGACAAGATTATCTGATAAAGTTAAGAGAAAAGTTTGTGGTGGAAGTTTGGTAACTTCCGTGCAGTAAATTGATTCATTGTCCATTTTGGATAATCACAGATATAAGATATTTGGAATAATGAGAATTTAGTCGAGTAATCAAACGGAGTTATAAAAATGAGATACATCGGAAAAGAAATGAGTCGCGTGGACGGCGTGGCGAAGGTTACGGGGAAGGCGAAATATGCGGCGGAGTTTCCTGTCAATAATGCGGCGTATGGCTATATCGTTACGAGCGATATTGCGAAAGGTTCGATTAAATCTATTGATACGAAGGCGGCGGAAAAAGCTGGTGGAGTTTTGAAGGTTTATACGCATCTGAATGCTTTGAAGAATCAGTCGAAAGGTAGTGCTTTTAATGCTTTGCAGTCGGCGGAAATTGTTTTTAACGATCAGCCGATAGCACTTGTTGTTGCCGAAACTTATGAGCAGGTGAGATATGCGGCGAATCTTGTCAAAGCGGAATATAACAAGGCTGAATCGCAGACGGACACGATGGAAGCGAATAAAGTTGCCGCTCGAAAAGTTCCGCAAGATGGGGCGAAACCGCGTGGGAATCCGCAGGAAGCACTTGGAAAATCCGATGTTAAATTTGAAGCCGAATATACGATTCCGATCGAGCATCATAATCCGATGGAAATGCACGGGGCGATTGCTTTTTGGCAAGGTTCTAAGTTGATGGTTTTTGATAAATCGCAGGGCGTTAAAGGCGTGCAGGGACATCTTGCACAGAGTTTTGGGATTTCGCCGAGCAATGTAAATGTTGTTTCGCTGTTTGTCGGCGGTGCGTTCGGGGCGGCTTTGAAACCGAATTATTATCCTTTTATTACGGCAATGGCGGCGAAGGATTTGGAGCGTCCCGTTAAGGTAAATTACACGCGGCGACAGATGTTCACGGGACACGGTTATCGTCCGTTCACGCATCAGAAAGTCAAAATCGGTGCTAGCAAGGACGGAAAATTAAATTCGATCATTCACGAAGTTGCGGGAAATACTTCCTCTTACGAGAATTTCTCGGAAGGCACGAGCGGTTTTGGGCGGACTTTGTATAAATGTGAAAATTACGATTCGCCCTATAATCTTGTCAAAACCGATCTGCCGACACCAGTTTGGATGCGAGCTCCGGGAGCGGTTTCGGGTGCGTTTGCTTTGGAATCGGCGATTGATGAAATTGCGTATAAATTGAAAATTGATCCGCTTGAGTTTCGCAAGATTAATTACGCTGAAACCGATCCTGAAACAGGCAAACCTTTTTCCAGTAAAGAGTTAATGAAATGTTTTAAGGTCGGTGCAGAAAAATTCGGTTGGGAAAAACGCAAACTCGAACCGCGTTCGATGCGTGAAGGAAACTGGCTCGTCGGAATGGGTTGCGGCATCGGAACCTGGGGAGCGTGGCAAGCACCTGCGGCGGCAACAGTGATTTTGCGGACTGACGGAACGGCTTCGGTCAAAAGTGCGACGGCGGATATTGGTCCCGGAACTTACACGACAATGACGATGATCGCCGCTGAATTTTTGGGAATTTCGCCCGATAAAGTAAATTTTGAACTTGGCAAAACCGAATTCCCGCAAGCACCATCGCAAGGCGGATCGGTTACGACTGCTTCGGTTGGTTCAGCGGTCTATGGTGCGGCAATGGCTATTAAACAAAAATTGTTTGATATGGCTTTAAAAGAGGAAAATTCAATTTTTGCTGACGCAACCGCTGATGACGCAGAACTAAAAAACGGTCATTTGGTTTTGAAAAGATTCAGTAAGGCGACAACTATTCCAGTTGCCGAACTTTTGAAGAAAAACAATTTGACGGAAATTGTCGAAACTTATCAAGCAACACCTTCGCCTGAACGCTCGAAATATACAACGATGGGACACGGCATACAGTTTGCGGAGGTCAAAGTTGATGAAGATTTGGGAATCGTAAAAGTTACAAAAATCGTCGAAGCAACGGCTTGCGGAAAAATCATCAATCCGCTAACTGCACATTCGCAGGAACAGGGCGGAATGATCTGGGGAATCGGGATGGCTCTGCACGAAAAAACAGAAATTGACCATCGCTACGGCAAAATGATGACGACGAATTTCGCCGATTATCACATTCCTTCAAACGCCGATGTCGGCTATATCAACACCGAATTTATTGAGGAAGAAGACAAAATAGTAAATCCACTCGGAGCAAAAGGAATGGGCGAATTATGCCTCGTCGGAGCTCCCGCCGCGATTGCCAATGCGATATTTAATGCGACTGGAAAGCGTGTTCGAGATTTACCGATAACGCCTGATAAATTGCTTTAGAATGTTATTAAACACATAGAAAATATAGAAAACATAGAAAGAAAAAAGAAATTTTTAGCTTTCAAAAACAAAAAATTATTTCTTATCTTATCTAACATCAGTTCGATATAAAAGTTATTGAATTGAAAGGATTTACTGGATTTTCAGCAGACCTTAGCGAACTTTGCGTAAACCTTTGCGATCTTTGCGGTTATTCTTTAATTTTTTCTACCGCAAAGGTAGCCAAGTTAAAGACGCAAGGAAACGCAAAGGTAAGAATAACAGCAGTTTAGATATAGTTTCTTATCTCGAACTGACGTTATCTATGTTTTCTATATTTCTATGTGGTTAAATGTTTTTTCTTATGAAAGAAATTCAAGAAATTCTCAAAAAGATCAAAACTCTAAAATCCGACGAAAAAGCAATTCTTGCCACAGTGGTTGATGTGCAGGGTTCGAGTTATCGTCTGCCGGGTGCGAAGATGCTGATCTTGGAAAACGGCGATACATTCGGCACAGTTTCGGGCGGATGTCTGGAAGCGGATGTTTTGGAACGTGCAAAACAAGTTTTAGAAACAGGTGAACCGCAGATTTTTGTTTATGATACGACGAAGATGCAGGATTCTGTATTTTCACTAAATATGGGATGTCGCGGAATTATCAGGATTTTGCTTGAGCCGATTCGGGACAATTTATTATTGGACTTTACTGAGAAATGTTTTGATAAACAGCAACACGGATTGTCAGCAACTTTGATTAAATCCAAAAATGATTTGAGATTAGGAAGCCGTTTAATATTGGATAAAAATACAATCTTTCATAATGATTTTAATAAAAATATTTCCGATAAAATTTTTGATAATGCTCAGGATATTTTGAGTTCGGGAAAATCCGATTCAAGAAGTTATAATTTCGGCGAAGTCTTTTTTGATTATATTTCCCCGAGTGTAAATCTAACAATTTTCGGGGCGGGAGCGGATGCCGTTCCGTTGGCGGAGATCGCTAAGGATTTGGGTTGGCGGGTTACGGTTGTTGACCATCGTGAGAAATTTGCGAATCAGGAAAGATTTGCAAACGCCGATGAAATTTTAATTTCGCATCCCGAACAAACGGCGGAAAATATCGAAATTGATGAAAATTCCGTCGCGGTAATTATGACGCACAATTACGAACACGATAAAAATATCTTGAAAGTCTTGCTCAAATCAAATGCAAAGTATATCGGTAAATTGGGACCGAAAAGGCGTTCGGGAAATATATTGCGGGAATTTGCGGAAGAAGGTTTTATATTTAGCGATGAAGAATTGAACAAATTTTATTCGCCCGTTGGTCTGGACATCGGAGCGGACACGCCGGAAGCAATTGCACTTTCAATCGTGGTGGAAATAAATGCGGTTTTGAAAGAGCGTGATGGCGGACATTTAAAGAATCGTGAAGGTTCAATTTATGGACGAAATTAACAAAGAAAATATAGGAATAATTATTCTCGCCGCCGGTGCTTCGACGCGGTTTGGCAAACCTAAGCAATTGCTCGAATTTGAAAAGCAAACTTTGCTTGAGCGGATTGCGGAAAATGCTTTGGAAACCGGATCGGAAATTATTGTGGTTTTGGGAGCAAATGCGGAAAAGATCGGGGAATCTGTTGAAAATTTGTCCGTTGAAATTGTTGTAAATGAAGATTGGCAAAGCGGAATGAGTTCTTCGCTGGTAGAAGGTTTGCGAAAAATGATTGAGATAAAAAATAATCTGCAAGCTGTCATCATACTTTTATGCGACCAGCCTTTTATTGATGAAAATACGATCTTAAAACTTATCGAAGCTCAAAAATCTACAAATCAAATGATCGTCGCCAGCCGATACGCGGAAACAATCGGCGTTCCCGCACTTTTCAGGCGGGATGTTTTTGATGAATTGCTGGATTTAAATAAAGAGATCGGTGCAAAATCCATTATCGAAAAATATGCGGAAACGGATTTGGCGACAATTTCCGTTCCCGAAGCTGAATTCGATATTGATACGGAAGCAGATTTTGAGCAGTTAGTCAAAAGTTTATAAATTATGATGAACAAGAGTATTAAAATTTCCAAGAAGCCGTTTGGAAATTCGGGCAGTAGAAAATAGTTGAAGAAATAGAACGCGGATTACGCGGATTTATCGGATTTTCGCATTTCCGTTCAGATTTTGCGTCCAGATATTTTGTGTTCCGTTTCTATCGGAAACGTAAAACATCGCCGAACCGCTTGGATTCCACATAATCCATTACTGTTTTGCTCCGCGTTGGGCGATTTGGCTGTAATTTTCGCCTTTCTTAATCCAAAGTTCGGTTTCGTCAATATGACTTCTGCCGTTTCGCCACCATTGGCTGTTTGAGATTCCGCGAGCCGAAAATGCCAGCGAATTTCCATCAGGCGAAGGTGCGGAGAAAAATTCGTTTGTATAACGGTCATTGCTGACTGCCAAAGGTGTTCCGCCGCTTGCACGAACCCGAAAAATATCGTTCATCCCGAAAATATCCTGACTTGACGAGTAAAAATAAAGCCATTCGCCGTCCCTTGACCACGCATCGAGATTGTCCGAAGTGTCGTTGTAAGTTACACGGGTTAAATTATTCGTTGCAAAATCAAGAACATATATATCCATATTTCCCGAACGGTTTGAGGTAAATGCAAGTTTTTTCCCGTCCGGTGAATAAACCGGGCGCCCTTCGGTTGCTTCGTGCGAAACGAGAATCTGAGCCGTCCCGCCCGAACTCGAAACCGTCCAAATATCTCCACCCGAAACAAAGGCGATCTCCTTATTGTCCGGCGAAATCGAAAGTTCGGTCAGATAGGAAACGGAAGTTTGCGGGAAAACTTGAAATGCAGAAATTAACAGACAAGTTATGACAAAAAAACACTTAGTGAAAATTTTTCTTTGCGGCATATAGATTTTGATTGAATTTTAAAAAGTAAATAACAAAATTAAGCAAAAGAAATTAACCGTCCCGCGATTGCGTTTACATAGATGAACACAAGATTTATTTTGATTGCTGAATATTTAGTTTTCTTAACAATTTCTTATCTGATTTTATCTGTATTTATCTTTGGTTAAATAATATCTTTAAAAGTTAAATATTATTACATCAATTTTCAACTTTTGGTTTCAGATTTTAACAGAATTTTATTATTTTGCAGAATTGCATTTAAGTCTTTGTAAAGTTACGATTAAATAACAAAAATTTTATTAAAAGAGGAATAAATTTGTTATGAAAATGCCAGGTGGATTTGATTTGAATTCGATGATGCAGCAAGCCCAGCAGATGCAGGAACAGATGGGCAAAGAGATGAAGGAAATGAAAGTGGACGCTTCGGCGGGCGGCGGTGCTGTTTCGGTTGTTATGCGTGGAGATTTTGAAGTTTTGGAACTTAAAATTTCTGATGATTTGGTAAAAGACGGCGACACGGAAATGATTCAGGATTTAACCGTTGCGGCACTCAACGAAGCTCGCCGCAAGATCGAAGAATCGCTCAAAGGAAAACTCGGCGGAATGCTGCCTCCCGGATTGGGATTTTAACTTTTTTTAGGTAATTGGTAATTAGTAATAGGTAATAAGTTTTTTCTTATAGCCCAATTACTAATTACCAACTACCAATTACCAACCTATGCTTGAATACTCAGAACCCGTTGCCAAACTTATAGACGAATTCAAACGCTTGCCCGGAGTCGGAAATAAATCCGCACAAAGGCTGGCGTTTCACATACTTCGTCTGCCTGAAGAAAAGGTCAAAAATTTTGTTGATGCTTTACAGGAAGTTAAGGAAAAGATCGTTTTTTGCTCGGTTTGCAATAATCTGACCGACACCGATCCGTGTATGTATTGCAGTTCGACGACGCGGGATCGTTCGATGGTTTGTGTCATTGAAGAACCTTATAATCTGGTGGCGATTGAAAAAACCCGCAGTTATAAAGGTTTGTATCACATCCTTCACGGTTCGCTTTCGCCGATTCGCGGAATCGGTCCCGACGAGCTGATGCTTTCCAATATTTTCCCGCGACTTTCGCCTGAAAACAACGACGGAGTTGACGTAACGGAAGTTATAGTTGCTACAAATCCAACAACCGAAGGCGAAGCAACGGCAAATTACATCGCCCGTTTATTAAAACCCCTCGGTGTGCGGACAACAAGAATCGCAATGGGAATGCCCGTCGGTTCTGATTTAGAATTTGTTGATGAGGTTACGATGGACAAGGCGATGACGAATCGGCACGAAATATAAGTGAGAAGTGCGAAGTAAAATGTGAGAAATCAGAGCTGTAAAAAGACAATTCTCACTTCTTGACCTATGGCAAATGAAATAAAAACAATCCGCCTCGGTGATATGGTCTTCAATCGTCGGGGCAGTTTTGTGCGACGAATTATTCACGCGGTTTTGAGTCTTGCTTTGCGTTTGTTTTTTCGGCGGATTGAATCGGTTAATGCTTCAAAAGTCCCTTACAAAAATGCTCTTATTTTTGTTGCTAATCATCCGAATGGTTTGATTGATCCGGCACTTGTTTTTGTGGCACTTCCGCGAAAATGTTCGTTTCTGGCAAAATCCACGCTCTTTAAAATGCCCGTTATTTCCTGGATAATAAAAAAGCTGGAGGCTTTGCCGGTTTATCGAAAGGTTGATGCGGCGGATGTTTCGCAGAATATGAAAACTTTTGAAGCATCGCACGAACTCTTACAAAGAAATGGTGCGATTGCAATTTTTCCCGAAGGCATTTCGCACAATTCACCGAAACTTCTTCCGATCAAAACAGGTGCGGCACGGATTGCTCTCGGTGCAATTTCGAGTTTTGAAAATTATGAAAAAATTGATCTGAAAATTGTTCCCGTCGGACTTTTTTATACGAATAAAACGACTTTTCGGAGCGAAGCACTTCTTCATTTTGGCGAGCCGTTTGATGTCGAACCCGTTCAACTTGAAGAAAACGGGGAAGTTCCGCGAGAGGCAGTTAAAGAACTGACCGAAAAAATAGAAAACGCTTTAAGGGAAGTAACGGTCAATGCCGAAACGGTTTCGGAAATCGAAACAGCGGACGAAACGGCAAATCTATTTTTATCGGTTTCCGAAACTTTTGATCTGGAAGAATCTTTATCATCAAGATTTGAATTCGTAAAAAATTATCTAGCCGAAAAAGATAAAAAATCAGGCAAGAATTGGGAAACTGCGGAGATCACGGAAAAAGTTTCCAAATATAAAAGTAAACTGCGTGAACTCGGTCTTGAACCTGAAAACCTTTCGCTCTCAAGTCAGCCTTTCTGGTATGTTTTTCAACATTTTCTCGTCCGCGTCGGGCTTTTACTGCTTTTTTTGCCGTTCGCTATCATCGGTTCGATCATACATTTTCCGGCATATCAATTGAGCAAGATTCTGGCTTCCCGCTATACAAATCACGGCGTTGACGATATTGTTTCAACCGTCAAGATTTTTTCGGGTATTTTATTTATGCCGATCACGTGGCTGATTTTAGCGGGCATTTTATATTTTTACACCGATTGGAAAATCGCTCTTGCCTCGATTCCTTTTTCATTTTTTTGCGGTTATGTCGCGTTGCGTTCGTGGGAAGAATCAGCGGATTTACGCGGCTGGTTCAAAGCGATTTGGCTTTTTTTCAGAAAGCGGGATTTGTTTATTGATTTATTGCTTGAAAGGCGTGCTTTATACAAAACTTTGAATAAATATTAAAAGAATTTGCGATTGCTGTTGAATTTAAAAACTTTTTCTACTCATTGTTTCCGCAAATATGTATCTATCCATTCCAACTGAGTTTCTCCCATATTTTTCGGCAAGTCATCTAACGCAAACCAGCCTAATTCTTTGATTTCCTGACTATTTACTTTTGCTTTGCCAATCCCTTCCGCGATGAATAAAATTTCAAGATGTTTGCCGATAGTCCGCACTTTTAACAAATTTATGTTTTCCAATTCCAAATCGGTTTCTTCCTTTATTTCACGTCTGATACCATTTTCTGCCTGTTCATAAGGATCAATAAATCCGCCCGGTAAACCCCACGATGCACCGGGGCGAAAATAATGATCGAGTATTAAAATTTCGTTTTTTTTATTGGTAACGATTGCTACAACCGACACGGTAAATTTTTTCTGGACGGAGCGGACAACTTTGATACGCATCCGGTAAGGCATAATTTTCCAGACTTTTCCGACAATCTTTTTTATCATCAAACACATTATAGAGATTTTGGATATAATAGTCTTGGAAACAATTATTTTAATGAAAGAATTAACCGACAAAGAGATTGGAACACTTTTCAAATGGAACGATGTCAGCGAAATCCATAAAGTCCGCAACGGAATTTATCAGCGAAACGGGAAACTCATCTCGCTTTTAACCGATTTCGGCAAAATAAATCCGTGTTATCCCGATTTTGAAGGTGAAAATCCAGATACAGTTTTTTACACAGGTGCGGGCAGACGCGGCGATCAAAAACTCAATGTTTACAATCAGGCAATGCACGATGCGATAAAAAACGAACGCGAAGTTCCGCTTTTTTGCAAAATTGATGTCAACAAATGGGAATTTATGGGTTTCTGGCAGGTGATTGATGCCGAATATATTTATGAGGAAAAGAATGAGCGGAATGTCTGGAGTTTTGTGCTGAAAAGAATAGAACAAAAATAAAGGTGAGTTCTTGATTTTATTGGAAATCCATATTTTTCCTTGCTCTTATACCAAATCTGACATATATTATAATTATGAATGGGGAAAAAGTTTTAATTATCATAAAAGGTGAAATTAAAACACCGCCGATGTCGAGAGAAGCCAGAATTGAAGCGGGTTATTTGCTTAGAAAATTACAACTCGGCGAAATGCTTTCGATGCCGCATTCAAGACCGATGCCGTCAATCGGCAAGCGTTGCCACGAATTGAGAATTATTGATAAAAATACAATTTGGCGAATTATTTACAGACTGGATGAAGATGCGATTATTATTTTGGAAGTGTTTAGTAAAAAGACACGGAAAACTCCAAAACAAGTAATTGAAAATTGTCAAAAAAGAATCAGTCTGTATGACGAATAAGGAGGTAAAAATGGATAAGAGAAAACGTAAAAAATTAGAAGCAAAAGGCTTTGAGATTACAACGGTTACTGAATTTTTGGAGTTAACGCCCGATGAAGCAGCGATTATTGAACTTCGACTCGATCTAAGCAATGCTCTTAAAAATTACCGTATTCAATCTGAATTAACACAGGAAGAATTTGCTAAAAGATTGAAAACGAGTCAGTCAAGAGTGGCAAAAATGGAAGCGGGAGATAAAAGCGTAACGCTTGATCTTTTAATCAAAAATCTATTGAAATCAGGATTTAACCGCAAAGAGTTGTCTGAAATCATTCAAGCCTGAACAAATTTTTAATCAAAACGATTTGAAGTATTTATTCCTTTCTCCCCAAAGCAACTGCTTTTTGATACGCCGCAAAAACCGCCTTCGAGAGAACAGTTCTGAGTCCGCCTTTTTCCATTTGATAGATCGCATCGGCGGAAGTTCCGCCCGGCGATGTTACCATATTGCGTAATTCAGCGGGGTGTTTATCGGATTCCATCGCAAAAAGCACCGAACCGAGCATTGTTTCCTGCACCAAATCTTTTGCCATCTCACGCGAAAATCCCATATGAACTCCGGCATCCGTCAGGGCTTCCATCACGAGAAAAATATACGTCGGACCCGTCGCCGAAAGCGAAGTCGCCATATCAATCATATTTTCATTTTCAACAAAAATCTCGCGTCCCAAAGCAGTTAAAAGCGATTTGATCTGCCCGCGTTCCGCGTCCGAAACTTCATCCGTGCAAGTCCAAGCCGTGATGCCGTAACCGATCTGCGAAGGCGTATTGGGCATTGTGCGGACGACTTTTTTATTGTTTAACGCTTCGGAAATGGTTTCGATTGTCGCACCTGCAACGATTGATGCAATGATCTGATTTGGGCTGACAACTGATTTTAATTCCTTCAAAACGCCTTTTATTCTCTGCGGTTTGACGCATAAAACAATGATGGAATTTTCCGCATCTTTTATATTTTCGGCGGCTTCAGCATTGTTTTCAAAAATATTGATGCCATATTTTTTGTCCAATTCATCACGCCTGTTTGAACGTGGATGACTCGCAGAAATGTTTTTCGCATCAACTAGATTCTTTTTCAAAAGCCCCGCAATCATCGCCTCCGCCATTACACCGCAACCGATGAATGCCAATTTTGTATTCGATAGATTGTTTTCCATAAATTTGTAAATAGATAATTATAAATTGTGAATAGTTATTGCAAAATAATCAAATTAAAGATAGTGACTCTAATTTATAGTAGTATGAAAATTGAAGATTTGAAATATATCTTGGTGGGGTATTTATTATGATAAAATGTCCGAATTATGGAACTACTTATTATAGGGGCAGCAATCGGAGCAGGATTCAGCGGAATTCTATTAATTGCTCGACAGATATATTTGAATTGGCGAGAAAAGAAAAAAGATAAAGCAAAACTACTAATCAAACCCCTTAATTCAAATAGGAGAATTGATAGTTCAATCTTTGAATTTTTAACCCCCGGTAATAGTATCGAAGCAATGCGAGCATCTTTAGGTGTGCCAAACAAAAAAAAACAAGAGGAGGGAGCAGTGCATGAATCAACTGTGACCGCAGGGAAAACTAACTCATACCTTTATCTTTTTGAAAATGCGTGGGTGAAGGTTACTTCTAAAGACGATGTATCAATTGACAGTCTAACCGTCCAAAGCGATGAGCAGAAAAGCAAACTGAACTTCGGATACTTTATGGTACCATTTGATTTTTCCGAGAAAACAAAATGGCTATTGGGTAGAGCAAAATTATCAGAAGAAGTGGTGAATAATTGCAGTTTAGATATTCTGAAAGGACGGCATGATTTTAGTTTCGCTGTAACATTTCAAACTGGTAATCCAGTTTACTATTTTAAACACGCTAGTAAAAGCTATGCACTTTCAGTGCAAGACTTTAGTTGTCCTTCCGCCAAGTCTATGCAAAACTAGCGGAAAGTGAAAGAAAATCGGAAATCATCGCATTTGACCAGTCGTCTGACAGCACACCTGATTTGGACAACGAAATATCGTTATCACGTGCTGGAAGGTGAAATCAAAGTCCGATGTCGAAACTTGATCGTGCAAATCTGCGATGCTGAAGACATTCGGATA
>JALZKH010000143.1 GCA_030859345.1 Acidobacteriota bacterium
CGGCTACACGATGACGATGTTTAATGTGCTGGCGAGTTGGTATGGATTACAATATGACAAAGATGGAATTCTGCATCTTTCGATTGCAGAATTCTCACTTTAATTTACTAGCACCAAAGGTTACTAACCTAGTAGGTTAGAAAATTCTTGACTTGCCAAAAGAGCGTAAAAAAGATAATCAGTATCAGTTTATGAAAGTTGTAAGCGGTGTAAGTGGTCGTAAGGTAACTTATAAAGAATTAGTAGGATATTAAGTGAAACGCGGAAAGAGGAAATAATCAATTTTCTTCTTTCTTTACTTTTTCTGCATTATCAATTTCTTTTTTTGGCACATTAGCTATGCCTTTTGCAAGATTCTTAAATTTTTCAAACTCTTTTGATGTCTCTTGGGTTTTATTCGAATATTTCTGTTTGTTTGGTCTTTTCAAAATTACTTTTATTACTCCATATTCATCACTTTCAATACATTCTGGAGTGCTATGCTCAATATCTTCTCTTATCCCTAATTTACTTGTCCATTTACCGCTTTCTAACTGTCTCGCCGCGTGAGTTGGTATTCCGTCATCATTCACATAAATTACAATTTTTTCGTAATCAGACTCTAAAGCAGAAGATTTGGTTAACTCGGTATAACCAATCCGTGAGTAATTATCAATAAAGTTTTCAAGTGTGTAAGCAGGATTATCAGTAAGCCAATGACTATATCTGGAACCTGGTTCCCAATTTCTTGTATTATCTTCACCCGCCCAAGCGAAACAATTATAAAAAAAATCCAATTCACTTGTTACCTTAAAACCTTCTATATCTATGTTTGGGAAATGTCGTAAGGCGTAGGCTTCATTTACAGGTGCGTTATTATGAATTTCCATTTTTACTTAATAAGGTGTTTTTCTTTCCCCCACTCCAACCAAACTCTTACAGCTTCTCTGTGAGTAGTAGCACAGGAAGCCACATCTTTTCCAACTATTGCTTCAAGTGCTTCAATCAATGCAAGCATCGGTTGTTTCTTGAACTCTTGAAAGATAAAAGGTAAAGCAATTTCGCCCATTCCAATAATTTTGAGAAAAGATTTGTGTGCAATTTGCTGTTTAACTAATGACAAATGTGCCACTTCATTAAACCACTTGTTATATGAATAATAAAATTCCTTTTTTATACGTTTATTTTTATTATATTCTCCATTAAATAAGGTAAATTCATTTTTTAAAACTACAGGTGTTGCATTTCCATTTTCAATAGAAATCCTCGGCGTTACTTTATGCGAATTTGCCTCTTCACTAAGTGGTTTATTTTGGTCTGAATTACCAAAAAACGGATAGTTTTGACCACTATCAATAAAATAAGGTCTGGTGGTTGTAACATTCGATTGTGTAGTGTTTTGTGGATCAGCCATTTGAGTCTATTTTACCATCCTTCTCGTTGTTTTTTATTAAAGCTAAGAACTCTTTATAGTTAGATGCTTCTAAGCCGTTGTTCGATAAAAAGTTTGCAAAATTACTTTCTAAAGCCTCAATAGTATTCGCCATAGTAACAGGTGTAATTACTAAGCTCGCCACAGCTTTTTGCTCAACAGATTTCAATTTTGATAATATTTCCGGTGTTAGAATAATCGGTTGTTGAGTTTGAAAAAAATATAATTGAAACACTTCACCCAGACTTTTAATAGCCATTGAATCTGCATACTGAAGTTTAACATCATCAGGAATAGTTTGAGTTATTTTAATTTCTCTAACTGTTTTTTTAGATTTCGCCTGTGATGCCAAAGGTTTGTTATCTTTTTTGTTTGCCATAGAAATTTTTCTCCGTCCCAAAATGTATTATACTATAACTTAACATTTTAAAATAGAGAAATTAACTTGGTGAGCCAAGTATATTATTACCCAAATTTACTTACAGTTGCTATGAATCTTGGTCAATTTTTTTTACTATTTCTGATAAACCTAATTTATCAAATAGGTTACGAACAACTCTTATATCCTTTTTGAAACTGTTATCTTTTTTATTTTTTTCATTATAAATAGTTGAAAGTCTTTGTCTTAAAGTTTCTTCGCTAAAACCTGTTAAAAAAGATATTGCTTCCGCTTTGCTTGTATTGAAACTACTTGTTTCAGCAAAACGAAAAAGATAATCCATAAATAAAACAGCACGATCTAATGTCAAATCTTTATGCTTTTTAGGGATTTCAACTTCATTATTTATATCATTTAATGTTGCTAACTGTTGCCGATTCGATATTTCTTCTTTTTTTAGTTCAATTTCATTTTCAAGAGTTTTTTTAATTTCAAGAAATGCTTCTTTTATATATTTTTCTTCAGGTGAGAAAATATTTGATAATTCTTTTTTCACCAACTTCAATTTTTGAGGTAAATCGCAATCCATTAAATTTTGGTAAATTTTATTTTTAAAGTAACTTACTGAAAAAAGTTTTAATTCAAAAAGTAAAGAAGAATATCTTCTAAAATCAATTTCATTTTTACTAAATTTCCTTTGCTCAATTTTTAGTTTGGTTTCAATATCATCGAACACTACATTTTCTATCTCAAATGGTAAATCCAACTTACTTAATAGAGTTGAAAGTCTTTCTAAAATGAAAAAAGCACTTAATTTTCCTTTCATTTTCAAGAAGATAATTTCAGTTATTTCTTCTGCTATAAGTATTAATTTAAAATTCTGTTTAACTTCATCAACTGGAAAATTGTGTTTAGCTTCTTCGTCTATTTCATCAAGCAATTTAGCAATATCAATTTCATTATCCATATCTTGTTCATACCTTATACAATCGGAAAACCGCCGTTTTCTTCGATGGATTCGTCTATGTTTTGCATTAATTCGATTGTTTGCATTAGTGCCGAAACTACTTTTGAATAATGTTCGAGATCGTCAAAAGATAGTTCGCGGTCTTTTCGGTCTTTTAGCCATTTATGCAAAACTTGATAACCGCCGATGTGGAAATTCCAAGCGTTTTCCGGGACGTTTTCAAAGTATTGTTCTTTATTTATATAAACTTTTTTGTCTGTGTATTTTGGCGAAAACTCTACTTCGTTTGAGCCTTTGACGGGAAATGTTACATCGGTTTCGATGTCTTTTTCTAAAAGGTGCAATTCTACTAATCTTTTACCGTGCGTTGTCAGTTCGCGGAAAAGTTCGACATTCGATGTTAGAGGCAAACGTGGAAAATCTATTTTTAGAAATTCGGCATAGCGTGAACGGTAAGTTGGCGAATGAAAGACCGCGTAAGCATAATAAAAAATGTTTTCGGGTGTGAATTGTTTAGCGGTTATCTGTTTTTCATTTTCGGGATTTGAAACAAATTCGAGTTTGAGTTTGCCGGAAAACTCTGAAATAAAATCATCTGAAAAATTCGGCTTTCTGTCTTCAATTTCTTCATCAAATAGCGTTTTCTTTTCGGTTGGATAAAGGTAAAGTGGGAATAGATTTATTCCACCACGTCTAAAGATATTTGCATCAACAGGTTGTGTTGAAATTGAAACAAGATGCCAAATGTCTTCGCCAACTGCTATTCCTTGCCTTCCGAGTCCTAAAGACAAATTATCTTTATTTACAATGTGATTTACTATTTCAGTTCTAGTTCTATCATTTATTGAACGATCATAAAATGTAAAACGGTTATCAAATGGACGATAAGCACATTTGATTATTAAACTCTTATAATCACCAATTTTTCTAATCTCTTTTCTGACATTTGCCATTTGCCATTTTGAGTTTTCTTTAACTCCATATTTTTTAATTATTTCAGTATCAGAAAGATTTGTTTCTTTTAAGTCTGCAATTCTTTCTTCAATTACCTTTTTTTCAAAATCAATTGCAAAGTAATCTCTGTGAGTTTGAAATCCTAAAACATTTATTGGAATCGCATCCGTAATTTTCCAATAATCATCATATTCTTTGCGTAAGGTTTCATCTTGCGGAATGAAAAGATAGAAAGGTTTATTCGGTTTAATTTCCGTCCACTCAGTTGTTGAAATATCATTTTCCGCAAGATATTTATATTTTCCGCCCGTCAATTCCTTTTTATCATTTACATTTTTTGTGTAAATTTCCCGCACTCCGTAAAGGTGTTTATGAAAGATTTTGACTTTTGATTTTTGATCTTTGGATTTGGATTTCTTTTTGATGAAAATTCCAATTGAAACGCCTTGTTGAATGTCAAAAACATTTTCATCTTTTGAGCCGTCAGGAGATTTTTCTTTCTTTTTTGAGTTGCCGTGTAAATCCAAAAGATAGATTTCATCAAAGGATTTCATCAGCGATTGACGCATTCCGCGAAATGTCGGATTGTCCAAATATCCGTGATTTGTAACGAATCCGAGAACGCCGTAACCCGTTTGATCTATTCGCCATTGTGAAAAGCGTATAAATTTTACATAGTCGTCATTAAGCCATTTCGGATTGCGTTCGCCCAAAGGTTTGCCGTCAACTTCAAAATAATTTTCGGTTGGTTGTTCGTTAAAAGAATCCGAGCCACGCAACAATTTATTTATCCAATCGCCCGTGTTTGATGAATGTCCAGAATACGGCGGATTTCCCAAGATTGCCATCACGGGTTTGTCTTGCTGAATCTCGCGTCCTTTGCTTGCTTCTTCATTAATGAAAGCTGAAAATGCGTCTGATTCTTCACGAAGCGTTGCAAAATCAAGCGTGTTATTCAGATAGATTTGCAAGCGTTCATCTTTGTCGAGATTGTAGCCCGTTTCTTCTAATAACAAACCAAGTTTGAGATGTGCAACGGCGTAAGGTGCGACCAGTAATTCAAAACCAAAGATTCGCGGCAAAAGATTTTCCGAAACATAACCGTCCCACATTCCTTTGTTGTTCTCAAAGCGTTTGGCAATGTGTTTGATGACGTTATAAAGAAATGTTCCCGTTCCCGTTGCCGGATCGAGAATCAAAACTTTGTGTGTGCCGTCTTCCAATTTTGACGAATCCGCCAAGCCTTTCGATAAACCGAAATCATTCTGCAAAACCTTGTCCACGCTTCGCACAATATAAGAAACAACCGGTTCGGGTGTGTAATAAACGCCGCGTGTTTCGCGTAGTTTTTGATCGTATTCGGCAAGAAAAGTTTCGTAGAAATGCACAACCGGGTCTTCTTGGCGTGTGCGTTTTCCAAAGTCTTGCAAGATTGCTGCAATGTCCGTTCGGTTTAACAATTCCGCCAAATCGTCAACCGCCCAAACAATTCGTTCATCAAGATTTATTCCGCCGATGCGGTCAAAGATTTGCCGTAAGAACGGGTTTGTTTTCGGGATGGCATACGAAGCCTTTTTGCGTGTGAAAGGTTTGTTATTATCATAACAACGTGCGGTAAAAAGTCCGTAAGCAATCGTTTGAGAATAAAGATCGGCAAATTCGTCTTGCTCCAAATTTGGCAAAAGTGTTTTTTGAAAACTTTTGAATTGTCCAAATAAAGAATCTTCCGATCTGTCGCTGTCATCTTCCAAAGCCTTTTCGATAGTTTGCCGAATCAGTCTTGTTATCGAAGCCATACGCTTGGCAAGTTCCTTTGCAGAGCCAACCGTATCAAGTTCTTTTGTGAGAAATTCTCTGAATAGATTTGAAAGATTTTCGTAATTGTCTGCAAGCGATGTGATCTTTCCATTTTCAAGTTCGGCAATCTTGATGGTTTGCACAAGTTCGCCGCGAACAAACCAACGAAATTCTAAATGGTCGGTATAAATGATATTTGAAAGTGCATCCAAATATCGCTTCATTTGTGCCTTTTCGGTTTTATTGAGTCTGTCCAGATTTTTGCCAATGTCTTTCGCTTCGATATATCCGAGCGGAATATCACGCTTGCGAATTACAAAATCAGTCGCTCCGAATGTTCGCCGTTTTGGTTCGTTTATCGCTGTAATTTCTTTATCAAACGATTCGATTAAAGTTTGCAAGAAAGGTCTATAAGTGTGTTCGGTCGCGTTGCCGTGCGAATACGCTTTTTGGATTTCCGATAGGTAAGAGTCTATTGAGTTCATAATTTAGTAGAGTAATTTGTTTTGTAATCTAAATCTAATTTCCAAGCGGGCTTGAAGTTCATTTCCTTCGGGAATCCATCCATTTATTCCGCCATATTCATAGAATATTCCCCTTTCAAACTGAACTAATAAAAAGCCCAAATTATCAAATTCTCCGTATTTCTTTACAAATGAAATGCACTGTTCGGTTATATCGTTTGATTTTGGGTTAATATAATCGATTTTACTAATATAATTGATAAAGTGATCATTTCTTAAAGTCTGTGGATTACGGAAATCTATGGGATATTTAGAAACTAACCAATTACAATTAATTGATAAATCTATTGTTTTGCGTTGTTTATATCCAAAGTCAGCCCAACTACTAATATCTGTAATAGATTTATTATTTTGGAAATTTTCAAAAGTCATTACCCAATGCACAGGAAACATTCCCGTAACAGTGAACCACATTGCTTTTTTGGTTTTTAAATCTATCCAACAATTGATGTCAGTATTAAAGCCAACTTTATTAGGTGAAATAAATGTAAAAATCTTTACTCCAGTAGGCAAACCTTTTCTATCTTTGTTCTTTGTAAAATCACGTAAATCCTTATAAATACTTTCAAGTCTATCCTTGTTCGGTGGGTCGTGGCTTATACCTTCTAGTTCATCACTATTTAGCTTTTGTGAGGTTTGGTATCGCATACCATTAAATGAAGATGGCTTGCTCGTTGAAAGCATCAGCGATACCACCTGTTTAATGATTCTTAATGGAAAAATCTGCTTTAGCTTGATTTCTTTGATTTGTTCTACATTCTCAAAAGTTGCATATTGAAGTAATGATTCTGCGAGTTCGACATAACTCTGCCCATATATTCTTCCAGTTCGATTATTGCACTTTTCGCAAAGAGTAAATACATATCTACCGCCCGTTTTTTCTTCTGCTGTTAACCATAAAAGTTCTTCAGTGTTCTTTATTTCTTCAACATAATTTCTTAAATAAGGTTCATTGTTAAATGCTCTTTTGGGCGGGACGTGTTCCTTTGTTAATTTGCCAAATTTAAGGCAAATTCTGCATTTTCCATATCGTTTTTTACGTCTTGTTTCTTTTGGTTTAGGTCGTGGCATAAAAATAAAGTTTGAAGGTGATTTAACTTATTTCCTCATCCTAAAATCTTACCGTCTATTTACTATTCAAAATGAGTTCAGGTGAATTCTTAGTTGGCGTATTTACCGCTTTGCTAACTGTGTGTGAAGTCATTTTATTTGCATCAAACGGTTTGAGCAAATCCGCAATACTTTAATTGGATTACAGATTTAATAAATACTACAATTTTGTGTGCCAACTGTGTGCCAACTATTCAGAATGGATGTGATTGAAAGTGAAAAGGTAAGAACTCAAACGAACAACGAATTATATTTTATCCGCATAAAATAAAGGTCAAAAGAACATAAACGAAAAACTCTTAACTCAAACGAAATCAACTATTTAAGTCTTCGAATCAGAGGGTCGCAAGTTCGAATCTTGCCGGGTGTATCATTAAAAATGGCGTGTAAATTATAATCAGTTTACACGCCATTTTTTATTTTCACCTTAACTTTACCTTTTGACTATCTTTGTTTTTATTCATTAACCTCATCACTTCGCAGTTTTTCCAAAACACTGAAATCCTCCAAGGTTGTTACATCGCCTGAAACCTTTCCGCTTGAAGCGAGTTCCCGCAACAGCCGACGCATAATTTTGCCGGAACGGGTTTTTGGCAAAGAATCTGTAAATCGAATATCATCGGGTTTTGCCAATGCTCCGATCTCTTTAGCAACGTGATTTCGCAGTTCTTCTATTAATTCGGGATGTTCTTTGCTTCCGCCTTCCAAAGTTACAAATGCGGCGATTGCCTGTCCTTTTATTTCATCGGGGCGACCGACCACGGCGGCTTCGGCGACTGCTTCGTGTGAAACCAAGGCGGATTCGATCTCGGCAGTTCCCAAGCGATGTCCCGAAACATTTATCACATCGTCAACTCTGCCCATAATCCAATAATTTCCGAGTTCATCGCGTCTTGCTCCGTCGCCTGCAAAATATACGTTTGGAATTTCCGACCAGTATTGTTTTTTATATCTTTCATCGTCGCCCCAGATCGTTCGGAGCATTGACGGAAACGGATGCGTGATAACCAGATAACCGCCGTCATTTGTCGCTTGCGAATTTCCCTGTTTGTCCTGAATGTCAACCAGAATTCCGGGAAATGGTCGGGTTGCCGTGCCGGGGACAGTCGGCGTTGCACCGGGCAGAGGCGTAATCATTATCGAACCCGTTTCGGTCTGCCACCAAGTGTCCACAATCGGACATTTTTCATTGCCGATAACTTTGTGATACCACATCCACGCTTCGGGATTTATCGGCTCGCCAACCGTTCCGAGCAAACGCAATGACGAAAGATCGTGTTTATTCGGATATTGTTCGCCCCATTTGATAAACGCCCGAATCGCGGTCGGTGCGGTGTATAAAATATTAATTTTGTGCCGTTCGATAATATCCCAGAATCTGTCAAAATCAGGATAATTCGGAGCTCCTTCATACATAAAAACCGTTGCACCATTTGCCAGCGGTCCATAAGTTACATAGGAATGTCCCGTGATCCAACCGACATCGGCGGTGCACCAGAAAGTGTCTTCATCTTTCAGATCAAAAACCCATTTGCTTGTAATATATGCTCCCGTCAAATATCCGCCCGTCGTGTGCAAAATTCCTTTCGGTTTTCCCGTCGTGCCTGATGTGTAAAGAATAAAAAGCGGATGTTCGGAATCCAGTTCTTCCGCCGGACAATTTTCATCAGCATCTTTCATCAAATCGTGCCACCAATGATCGCGTCCATCTTTCATTTCAACATCGGAATTTGTTCGATTTAAGACGATTACATTTTCAATCGTTGGGCATTTTTCAACCGCTTCATCAACAGTTTTTTTCAAAGGCAAAATATTTCCGCGACGATAACCGCCGTCCGCTGTAATGATCGCTTTGCAACCGCAATCATTAACCCGATCTGTAATCGAATCGGCAGAAAATCCACCGAAAATTACCGTATGAGTCGCACCGATTCTTGCACAAGCTAACATTGCGACTGATGCTTCGGGAACCATCGGCATATAAATTGCTACTCTGTCTCCTTTTTCGATTCCGAGATTTTTTAATACATTTGCAAATCTTGAAACTTCGCTGTGAAGCTGTTGATAAGTGATTGTGCGGACTTCGCCTTCGGGTTCGCCTTCCCATATTATTGCCGCTTTATTTTTTCGCCAAGTTTCCAGATGTCTGTCCAAACAATTGTATGCAACATTTATTTTTCCGCCGACAAACCATTTTGCCTGCGGTTCGTTCCATTCGAGAGCGTTATCCCATTTCTTAAACCAATGCAGATTTTCCGCTACCGATTCCCAAAAACCAATTGGATTTTTCGCCGCTTTATCGTAAATTTGTTCGTATTCTTCAAAACTTTTTATATCCGCATTTGCCGAAAATTCCGGCGGCGGTTCAAAAATTCTAGACTCTTGTAAGGTTGATTCGATGGCGGTTTGTTTGATATCTGGCATTAAATTTTATTTCTCCTTCAAATTGGTTTGTGTTATTAGCTTACCAAAAAATAAACTTATTTTGATCTGAAATCAAAAAATATTTTGAGTTTTACGATTCACATAAATCAACTCTTTAGGTTAAAATTAATTTATGCCTGATTCTTCGCTTGCTGAAATTTATTTTATTGCCGGAATGATGATTTTGATTTTGATTCTTTGCACCGGGGCAACTTATTTGTTTTTCAAAACATTCTACACCGAAAAACGTATGCGGGAAGAAGAACGCAGACAGAAAAAACTGGAAAAGGAACAAAAATCCGAAGTTAAAAAGTGATTTATTTGTTGATTTTCAAATAATCGAAAATCGCAAATTGCAAATCGAAAATAAGCTATGTCGCATCCAAGAATTTTAGATAGAAAAAGAACCGCTTTGGTCGTCGTTGATATACAGGAAGCATTTCGCGGAGTTGTGCCGGAATTTGAACGCTTGATCTCGCGTGCAAAGATCGCTTTGGAAGGTTTTCAAATACTGGATTTACCGATAATTATTACCGAACAATATCCGAAGGGTTTGGGTAGAACCGCCGAAGAGTTGCTGAATGTTTTGCCTGAAAATTTTGATGTGGTTGAAAAAACCGCCTTCAGTTCGTGCGGAGCAACTCCGTTTATGAAGCAGTTGCGGGCAACAGATGTCAGCCAAGTCGTTTTGTGTGGTCTGGAAACTCATATCTGCGTCAATCAAACCACCCACGACCTTTTAACCGAAGCGTTTGAAGTTCATATTCTTAACGATGCCGTCGGCTCACGCCACGAACAGGACAAAGCAACGGCACTCAGCAAAATGAAAATGAACGGTGTTGTTCCATCGTGCGTAGAAATGGCACTTTTTGAACTTTTAAGAGATTCAAAAGATGAACAGTTCAAGCAAATTCAGGCTTTGATAAAATAATAAGTTTTTGACTTTTAAGTTTTTGATTTATTGAAAGAAAACTGCGTAATAAATCAAAAACGCAATCGTTCCGGTAATAAATCCAACTGCCGCCAGCCAACTAATTTTCTTGAGATACCAAAGAAAATCAATTTTTTCCATTCCCATCGCCGCAACACCAGATGCCGAACCAACTATCAACATACTACCACCTGTCCCGGCGGCGTAAGCGATAAAATGCCAGAGTTTGGAATCAATCGGCTGAGTATACATACCGATTGAAGCTGCTACTAGCGGAACATTGTCAATAACGGCTGAAAATGCTCCGAGCATAATTATTACAACATCTTGATTTGGAATATTTTGCTGAAGTTGTTCAGCCAAATATCTAAGAGTTCCGACTTCCTGCCCATTAATTACTCCATAAACAAGAGTTTCCAATGCGGCAACCGCCATCAAAATTCCCAGGAAAAACAAAATACTCGAAAATTCGATTCGACTTAAAGCCAGATGAGCCGAATACATATGTTTGCGTTCTTCGGAAAAATCTTCTTCAGGGTGAATAAATTCGGAAACCAGCCAAACTATCCCCATCGAAAACATCATTCCGATATAGGGAGGAAGGTGTGTGATAACTTTGAAGATCGGAACAAATACAATGGCTCCCAATCCGAGAAATAACATTAAACGGCTACTTAAAAGTCTTTCCGATTCTTTATCATCATCTAATTCAAAATCAACGTCGCCTTTAAATTGTGGAAGAAATGATGCCACGATAAATGGTGCGACAAAACAAAAAATCGAAGGAAAAACAACATATTTTATCAAGCCCAGGGATGATACTTTTTCGGCGATCCAAAGCATTGTCGTCGTTATGTCCCCAATCGGCGACCAAGCCCCGCCTGCATTTGCGGCTATGACTACCATACTTACAAACCAAATTCGCTCTTCCCTGTTTGTAATCAGTTTACGCAAAAGTGTAATTAAAACAATTGTTGCGGTTAAATTATCAATAATTGCCGAGAGTATAAATGCTAAAATTCCAACTATCCACAATAATTTTGTTTTACTTTTGGTCGTTACAACATCTTTTAAAAGTTCAAACCCGCGATGCAGGTCAACGAGTTCGACAATTGTCATCGCCCCGATAATAAAGACCAAAATCTCAGCCGTTTTTCCTAAATGATGCAGTAGAGTATTTTTAAATCCGTCCGCCGCCCCTTCACCGCCCGTAAAATAAGAAAATATCTCATTATGCGAATCGGCAATATTTATCCAGCCATTTTGAAAACTGATCGCCAGGACAGCCCACATCAAAGCCGCCATAATCAATGCCGAAACAGTTTTATCCACTTTTAAGGGATGTTCTAAAGTGATCCCTAAATACCCGATAACAAATATAATAATTATGAAAATTTCCATATGATTTTCTTATGATAACAAAAAAACTTAATTTGGATTAAGTTGATAAAACCGAAATACTTAAAATTCATTTGAATCGGGTTCGGCTCTTTTTTATTTGCTATTGAGTTTGTTAGACTAAATTAAATTTACAAATACGAATTTTTATAATGGAAATACTTTCAGAACTCAATCCGAAACAACTTGAAGCCGTTAAACAAACCGAAGGTCCTCTGCTCGTTTTAGCAGGTGCAGGTTCTGGGAAAACCCGCGTTATTACGATTCGAATCGCATATTTGATAAAAGAAAAAATTGTCGCTCCGCATAATATTCTAGCCGTTACGTTTACCAATAAAGCGGCTGGCGAAATGCGTGAGCGGATCAATGAACTTCTTCGTGGACAAAATTTGCGTTCTGCTCCGCTGATCTCTACGTTTCATAGTTTGTGCGTGAGGATTTTGCGGCAGGACATCGAGCATTTGTCGGAAGGCTATAACCGTTCATTTACAATTTATGACACTGACGATTCAAGCAAAGTTATCAGAAATTGTATAAAAGATTTAGGCTTAGACCCGAAACAACTTTCGCCGCGTCAGGTTTTATTTGCAATCAGCGGTTCTAAAAATAAAGGCGAAGATTACGAAATGTTTGCTTCGCGGGTTGAATATGCGGACGAAAAACGAGCGGCAATTGCGAGAGTTTTTCGAATGTATGAAGAACGCCTTAACAATGCGAATGCTTTGGATTTTGATGATTTGCTGATTAAAACTGTCAGACTCTTGCGAAAAGTTCCCGAAGTTCGTGAGAAATATAATAATAAATTTAAATATATCTTAGTTGACGAATATCAGGATACAAATCCTTTGCAGTTTGCACTTGTAAAATATTTGACTGAAAAACAGCAAAATATTTGTGTTGTCGGCGATGATGCTCAATCAATTTACGGTTTCCGAATGGCGGATATTCGGAACATACTGGATTTTGAACAGCATTTTCCCGATGCAAAAACAGTTTTATTGGAACAAAATTATCGTTCAACACAAACGATTTTGGACGTTGCCGATGCAGTTATTTCAAATAATAAAGGACGCAAAGAGAAGAAACTCTGGACGGAAAAATCCGGCGGCGATAAAATTGTTTATTTTCAGGCGTTTGATGCCGATCAGGAAGGAAAATATGTGGCATCGAAAATTTATGACCATCAAAGACTTAATTCAAAAGATAAAATTGCCATTTTATATCGGACAAATGCCCAATCGCGTGTTTTTGAAGAAGCGTTGCGAAAAATGCGGATAAATTACAATATCGTCGGCGGTTTTTCGTTTTATGAACGGGCGGAAGTTAAAGATGTAGTGGCATATTTGAAACTCACTTTAAATCCGTTTGACGACGTAGCATTAATGCGTGTAATCAATACGCCGACTCGCGGGCTCGGCAAAACTTCACTTGATGAATTAAATTTTCGGGCAAAAGATTTCGGCATTTCGCTTTGGGAAACGCTTGCAATTATAACCGATGAAAAATACGATCAACCGCTGAATTTGACTCCGCGTGCGAAAAAATCTTTGAAACTTTTCAAAGGAATTATGGAAGGTTTGCAGAAAAAATATGCAGAAAGTTCAAATTCTGACAGACCGGTTTCGGAAGTTGTTATTGCAGCGATTGAAAATACCGGATATTCTCTGATGCTCAAATCGGAAAACTCCGAAGAAGCCGAAGCACGTCTGGCAAACCTTGAAGAACTTGTTAATGCCGCGGTTGATTATGATAAGCAGGAACAAAACGGTTTGAGAGATTTCATAGACCACGCCGCACTTTCTTCGGACACGGACAAATTTGACCGCAACGCTCCCGTAACATTAATGACCGTTCACGCCGCAAAGGGTTTGGAATTTCCGATTGTTTTTCTCGTCGGTTTGGAAGACGGAATTTTCCCACACGCCCGAAGTATCAATGATCCGCTCGAACTTGAAGAAGAAAGACGGCTCGCTTATGTCGCAATCACGCGGGCTGAAAAGGTTCTCTATATTACGCATTCAACCCGTCGCAGAGTTTACGGGCAGGAAATGGCGGCTGAACCTTCGCAGTTTTTAAATGAAATGCCGCTTGATCTGATGGAAGATGCGACACGCGGCAATTCATGGCTCTCATTTGCCAAAAGCTCCAACGTACAGAACAACAAATATACGGCGAGTGCTTTGAAAGGTGAAAATCGTGAACCGAAACAGCGTTCGACCTATGCGGGAAAAACTTATAACAATACGGAAGCGATTGCAGAATTTTTTAAGAATAAAAAAGGTGAACAGTCAGCAGTCAGCAATCAGCAGTCAGCAGAAAAAGAAAAATCAGGAATCGAAAAATTAAAAGAATTTGCCGATCAGGATAAACCTAAAAAAGTAGATTTGCCGAAAGGAAAATTTCTGCCCGGCTGCCACGTCCGCCACTCTAAATATGGTAAAGGATTGATTTTGAGGCGGGAAGGTGCCGGAGATAATGTAAAACTTACTATTAGTTTTCCCGGTTTCGGTCAAAAGAAATTAATCGAGAAATTTGCAAAACTTGAAATCGCTTAACTTTTTACATCATTTAGTATTATAATTAAAATACAAAACAATTTCGAAGGGGAAAATTATGAACAAATCAAAACAGGTCAGAGTTCTATGTGTAACTTTATTATTTTGCGTTAGTGTTTTTCTGTTCGGCTGTCCGGCTAATACGACAGTTACTACGAACGGAAACGCTAATGAAAATTTGGCAAATACAAATGCTGAAAATGTAAACAGCAACATCGGAAATATGGAAATGAATTCAGAAGAATCAAACAGTTCGATGATTGATGTTAAGGAGCCGGAAACTTATCAGGCAAATATTAAATTAAACTTTGTAACAATGGGCGAAAAAGGCAATATGACATTGCCGCAGCCGTTGATGGCAACCGTTGCCAGAAAAGGCGAAAATAAGCGTATGGAATTTACCATTCCGGGAAATAATCAAAAGTTGATTTACCTGGAACTCGGCGATAGAAATCTGGTTATTCTGCCTGATAAAAAGCAGTATGCCGAACTTAATGCAGAATCAACCGGTTTTCAGGTTCGAAGTTTGATGACACCGGGACAAATGGTTGCTCAAATGAAAACCTTGAAAGGCGTTGAAAAGGTCGGTGAGGAAAAAATCGGGGGACGCGATGCCGTCAGATATAAATACGGAGCGGAAACCCAGACAAATTCAAAAGCCGGAGAAGTTGATACAAATTCGTATATTTTCGTAGATAAGGAAACAGGCTTGCCGCTTCGCAGTGAAACCGTATCGCAAGCCGAAAAAGAAGTTCAGGGCTATAAAGGAATAAAAATCGTTACTGAAATGAGCGATATTAAAACCGAAGTCGCTGACGATTTATTTCAAGAACCGACTGATTATCAAAAAGTCGAAGAAGAACAGATTCGTCAACAAATAGGTTTGATTTTTAATGTTGTTCAAACATTTATAGCTCAAATTATGCAGTCGGCTAATACCAATTAAGGAAAATGATATGAGTAAAGTAGTAGTTTTTTTATTGGGCGGAATTTTGGGATTGATTCTTGGCGGAGTGATCGTATTCTTTTCATTTGTCGGTACTCCGCAAGCGACTGAACTGCCGGGTGATCCGATCCAGCCGCCGCAGCAAGGCGGCACTCCGCCCGCAACGGCTCAAATTGTCTTAAAACAGGAATTCTTTAATGAAATCCTGCAGACGATTTTTGTTGATATGAATCCGCCGTCTTTCCCCCTACAATTGACTTCAAATCTTAAGCAAAATAAAGATTCGAATGTCTTAACATCCGCTCTGCTTCAGGAAAATCAATGCGACGGGAAAATTAAACTGTTGAAAGAAGGAAGCGGCGTAAAAACGGGCGTTAATTTTGAAGAAGAAAATATCAAAGCTCCGCTTGCCTTTAGCGGCAGTGCCAACATTCTTGGGCAGTGTATAAATTTTTCCGGCTGGTCGCAGGCTAATCTCGTGCTGCGGTTTGATAAAGAAAACCAAAAGGTTTTCGGCACGATAAATGTTGAAACCATCAATCTCGACGGTATTTCACCTATTTTTAGTAATTTTCTGACTCCTTTAATTCAAGGATCACTTAATCAAAATGTAAATCCGATACAAATTATAGACGGAAAACAGATCGCCGTGCAGATTCCGATAACAGCAACTAATGGAACACTAAATGCCGAAATCAATGATGTGCGGGCGGAAGTTAAAGATAAGGCACTGAATTTATATGTAACATACGGCTTAAAAGGTTCTAAAAATAATTAAACTCTTGTCTTATGAATGTCATACAATGCTTAAAGAATTTAGAGATTAAAAAATTTCTTCTGTTAATTTATGACAAATTTATGGAGGAAGATGTTTTAAGCAGTGCCGCTCAGGTTGCTTTTTATTTCTCTTTTTCTATTTTCCCGCTTCTGCTGTTTTTAATTAGTTTGATCGGTATGGTGCTTGATTCCGCTGATGATTTGCGAAATGAGTTATTCTATTATTTGAGTCAGGTAATGCCGATTTCAGCCTATAAACTCTTAAAAGATACAATTCAGGAAATTACACAAAACAGCACCGGCGGAAAATTAACCATCGGCTTGCTAATTGCTCTCTGGTCGGCTTCTGCCGGAGTTGACAGTTTGCGGGTGGCATTAAATTCTGTATTTACTCTCAAAGAAAAACGTGCCTGGTGGAAAACAAAACTTTTATCACTGATAGTTATTCTCGGCTTAACCGTTATGATTTCTTTCTCTTTGGGAATAGCTATTTACGGCTGGAAATTTCTTTCATTTTTAATTTCAATGGCTCATTTACCGACTCCTTCAGATTATATTTTAATGATACTTCAATGGATAGTCGTATTGGCTTTACTGTTATCCGTATTCGCATTAATTTATAATTATCTCCCAAGTTATCCCGAACCAAAATGGGTTTGGATAACTCCCGGAGCTGTTACTGCAATTATTTTGTGGATTTTACTATCGTTTATTCTTAAAACTTATTTGCAGTATTACAACACTTATGACCGTATGTATGGTTCACTCGGAGCGGTAATAATTTTGATGCTTTGGCTGTATTTAACCGCATTAGTTGCATTATTGGGCGGAATTGTCAATGCCTGTGTATTAAAGGCTACAGGCGATGAACCATTACTCGCCGTATCGGAAGCGATAGCTGAAGAAGAACAATTGACAGAAGAACGAGCTGAATAAAAACGTAAACAATTAACGTAAGACGCGAATTAAAAAAATATGTCTCTAATGCTAAAGGAAATTTCCGAACAGCCTTCCGTTTTGGAAAAAACGATTAACAACGAAGTTTCAAAGATCAATAAACTCGGAAAGTTTCTGCAAAATCAAAATATAAATCTGATAATTCTGGTCGCTCGCGGAAGTTCGGATAACGCGGCACTTTTCGGCAGATATTTACTTGAAATAACCTGCGGAATTCCTGTTTCGTTGTCTGCCCCTTCGGTTTTTACGCTTTACAAAGCCAAACTCAACTTAAAAAAAACTCTTGTCGTCGGCGTTTCTCAATCGGGTGAAGGCTCGGATATCAATCAAGTTTTAACTGAAGCAAAAAAACAGGGAGCATTTACACTCGGAATCACGAATAACAGCAAATCACTCATTACTAAAACTGCCGATGAAACACTTTTAATCCACGCCGGACGCGAAAAATCTGTTGCCGCGACAAAAACTTATACGGGACAAATGCTGCATTTTTATTTGCTGGCAAACGCCTTAGCCGAAAAATCTAAAAGAATTGAATTAGAGAAAATACCGCACTTTGCTTCTGAAGCTTTAAAATTACAAACAGAAATAAAAGAAATCGCCGAAAGATATACTTTTATGGAAAATTGTGTCGTCGTCGGCAGAGGTTTGAATTACGGAAATTCTTTTGAATTGGCATTAAAATTGATGGAAACCTGCTATGTGGTTGCCGAAAGATTTTCTTCCGCCGATTTTTTTCACGGTCCTCTGGCAATTGTCGAAAGAAGATTTCCCGTTATAATGTTTGCTCCAAAAGGCGTTACCCAAAAAAGCAATGTGGATTTGCTAAAAAGATTAAAAGAATTAAATGCCGACAGTTTTTCGATTACAAATGATGAGAAAATTGCCAGGTTAAGTTCCCGAAATTTGAAAATGCCTTCCGAAATTGAAGAAATTTTATCGCCGATTCCATTTGTCATTCCCGCTCAAATTTTCGCCGCATATTTATCTGAATCCAAAGGACTAAATCCCGATTCCCCGCGTTCACTTTCGAAAGTTACCAAAACGGTTTAATTAATGGAAAACAGAAAATGGAAAATGGAAAATTTTTTTTTCCAAAACTGTTTTTAAATACAAACTCGAAATTAAAGAAGATTTCTTTATTTCTTATTATCGTTTTCCATTTTCCATTTTCCGTTTATTAAGAAGTAATTGCATTTAATAATTCTTCACGCATTTCGCCTGCGGTTCGCCAGCGTTGAGCGGCTTCTTTTGAAATAGCTTTTTCGATCACCTTTGCAATCTGCGGCGGAACTTCGTTTGTTCTGACAGAGATGGGAATAATTTGCTTTTCGAAAATTGCCTTTACAGTTTCCGAAATTCCCGCTCGCGGAGAAATATTTAAAGCATGAGCTCCGGTTAAAAGGCTATAAGCGGTCATTCCAATTGCATAAATATCTGACGGTGGACGAACTTCTTTAAAATCCCGCACCTGTTCGGGCGGCATATATGCAATTGTTCCCGCCACATCGCCAACCATCGTTACGCCGCTCATTCCCGTCTGTTTATAACTTTTTGCCAAGCCGAAATCAGTTAATTTTGAAATATAGTTCGGATAAGAACCGTCAACTAAAATATTTTGCTCTTTTATATCACGATGAACAAAACCGAGTTTGTGAGCAAAATCGAGTGCTGAAAGAGTCTGCTCGATAATTTTGACAACTTCCTGATAATTTAGTTTTCCGCCGCGTGCCTTGGCGAGTTTTGAAGCGTCCATTCCGCCGACAAATTCTGAAACAAGATAGACTATTCCGTTATGAGTTCCGTGTTCGATATAGCTGACAATATGCGGATGACGAAGGCTGGCGGAAACCTCTATTTCACGCAAAAAGCGTTTTAAGGATTGTTCGCTGACGGCAACTTCGGGAAGCAAAGTTTTGACCGCTACGACCTGTCCGTCTTTAACCGAACAGGCGAGCATTACGCTTCCCATTCCGCCTTGTCCTAAAATGCGTATCATCTGATAATTCGGTATTGGCTGCGGATGTTTTTTTAACACTTCCCGGCATTTTTCACAAAGATATGACAATTTTGAATCCGGGCGGGAGGCTTCCACTTGTGAAGGTGTGCCGCAATTCAGACATTCGACAATAATTACAGACGGAACTGTGTGAGCTAAATTATGTTGTCCGAGAATTTTATTATTTGAGTCTTCGGCACTAATATCAACTTCCAGAACTGTTTCTCCGCCCTGTATTCTATCTCCGGCTTTCAGGTGTGTTGCTTCAATTCTCAAACCATTTACATATGTTCCGTTGGTTGAACCAAGATCACGTATAAAAATTTGCGGCGGAGCAATTTCCAGCAGGCAATGATTTCGGGAAAAAAATCTATCTTCGGGCAAACAAAAATGTGCGGCTTCACTTCTGCCGATCAAAAAAGTTTCATGTTCGTCAAATGTAAATACACGACCAATTTGAGGACCTGCAATTACACGTAAAGTTACTCTCATTTATTGTGAAAATTTAATCTAAAAGAATTCCCCGTCTGCTTGCAGCGTGGGTTTCCTTATTAGCCCTGAAAGGGCGACAGTTCTTTGTTCTTAGAAAATTCGTGGTAGTCGGTGCTTTGACCGACTAATTTTCG
>JALZKH010000132.1 GCA_030859345.1 Acidobacteriota bacterium
TGGTCGAATGCGATGATTTCCGATTTTCTTTCACTTTCCGCTAGTTTTGCATAGACTTGGCGGAAGGACAACTAAAGTCTTGCACTGAAAGTGCATAGCTTTTACTAGCGTGTTTAAAATAGTAAAACTATTAATCCAATTTTATTCATAAATAATTTACCTCAATCTCGCACCATTCGGAGTATCTTCCATAACTGTTGCCAAAACAGGCTTATCGCCATCGCCAACCGAAGCCGCACAGATCATTCCGTTTGATTCCATTCCCATCATTTTTCGCGGTTTCAAATTAGCCACAACCACGATTTTCTTGCCGACCATTTCTTCGGGCGAATAATATTGTGCCATTCCCGCTAAAATTTGACGCGGATTTTCTTCGCCGAGATCAACTTTACATTTGAGAAGTTTGTCAGATTTCGGCACAGCTTCGCATTCTAAAACTTCGCCGACTTTTAATTCGACCCTGAAAAAATCATCAATGTTTATAAAATTGTCCTCTATTTCTTCATTTTCCATTTTCCGTTTTCCATTTTCCGTTTTAATTATATCTTCCATAATTTTGTCTGCATCAAGACGCGGGAAAACTCCTTCGGTTTCGCCGATTTCCGTTCCTGATTTTAATTCTCCATATTTCAAATCTGCGGGATTTATCGTTGAAATATCTTCACTCAAACCGATTTGCGAATAAATCGCTTTCATAGATTCAGGCATCACCGGATAAAGCAAAACGCAAAGCCAACGCAAAGTTTCGGTAGAACGATACAAAACCGCATTGAGAGTTTCCTGTTGATTTTCATCTTTGACGAGATTCCAAGGTGCGGATTCGGTAATCATTTTATCAATTCTTTGAATTACTTTCCAAAGCGTTTCGAGTGCGACGCTAAAATCATAATCATCAAATTTTCGTAAAAACTCATCTCTCGCAAGTTCGAGAATTGAAACCAATTCCTGTTCGTCGGGCGAAACATTCGCACGTTTTGCATAGATAAAATTTTCTTCGTGAATCGTCCCGTCGGGAATTTTTCCGTCGCAATATTTTGTAATCATCGAAAGCGTCCGCGACGAAAGATTTCCCAAACCTTTTGCCAAATCCGCGTTTGCACGTTCAATTAAATTTTCGTAACTAAATTTCCCGTCCTGCCCGAAAACCATTTCACGCAAAACAAAATAGCGAACGGCATCAATCTGAAAATGTTCCTTCAAAAACTTCGGTTCGATAACATTTCCAAGCGTTTTGCCCATTTTGCGACCTTCGCCGTCAAGCCACATTCCGTGTGCAAAAACCATTTGCGGCACATCAATTCCCGCCGCCGTCAAAAACGAAAACCAGTAAACCGAATGGAAACGCAAAATATCTTTGCCGACAAGATGATGTGCGTTTTGCCAGAATTTTTCAAAACCGATATTTTTCTGCTGTTCGTTGCCGTAACCGATTGCCGTAATATAATTTGAAAGTGCGTCCATCCAGACATACATTACGTGATTTACATCACCCGGAACAGGAACGCCCCAAGATACACTTTTCTTTTCACGCGAAATTGATAAATCCTGCAAACCGCTTTTGATAAATGAAACAATTTCATTTTTTCTCGCTTCGGGACGAATCAGATTTTCATCATTTTCTATCTTTTCCAGCAAAATTTCTTCATAATCGGAAAGTCTGAAAAAATAACTTTCTTCTTCAACGCGATCAAGTTGTTTTTCGTGAACCAGACAACGCGGAATTTCTTCGCCGACGCCGATTTCATATTCGGTTTCGGTTTTAAACTCCGCACAAGCGGCACAAAACCAAGCCTTGTAAAAATCCTTATAAATCGTCGAATTCCCTTTTGGCGTTTTGTTTTCGGCGATTTGTTTCCAAAAATTCTGCACGGCTTCATAGTGAAATTCATTAGTCGTCCTCATAAAAATATCGTAGCCGCCGTTTTCAGCGGTTAAATTGAAATCGACATACAATTTTTTATATTGTTCGGCAACAAAATCAACCTGTTCTTTTGGTGTTCTGTTATTTTCTTCCGCCGCACGCTGAATATTTATGCCGTGTTCGTCAGTTCCTGTCAAAAAAAATGTTTCAAATCCACGCTGTTTTTTATAACGATTGACAACATCGGCAACCGTCGTCGTATAAAGATGTCCGAGATGCGGAAGCGAATTCGCGTAGTAAATCGGTGTTGTAATATAAAAAGTTTTCATTTATTTAATTCATTGTAAAAAGCAAATGGTTAATTGTAAGTTCGGTATTTTAAACCAACAATTAACCATTTACCATTAACTATTTACGAAATTTATTTAGAATAATTTCGTAAATCCTTCCTGTTCAAAATGCTCATCATTCGTCAAAACATCGGCAATCGAAAAACCCCGCATTGCATTCATCGAAATGCAATCGGTCAAACTGTAACCTTTGTCCAAACGTGATTTGTAAAGTTCGAGTGCTTTCAAGAAATCTTCGTGATTGTGATGTAGAACCAAAACATTTTCATCTTGCAAAATTGTTTCTACCGATAAAACGATTTTCTGTTTGGCATATCCATCAAATTCGCTGAAATAATTCAAAACCTCAATCAAAACAGTTTCAGTCGTAACAATTTCCGCATTGCCAATTTTTTCACTTGCCGCAAATGCCTGTTCCCGCCATTGATCCGACTTCCAAGAAATCGCAATCCAATAACTCGTATCAGCAAAAACTCGTTTCATTTTGTTTCTCTTTTAGGCGAGCCGTATAAATAATGATCGTGATTTAATGAGCCGTCAGTCGGCATTCCTTGAAATGATTTTTCGGGAATGTCTTTAACAATTTCATCAATTTTCTCCCAAATTTTCTTTTCATTTGGTTTATTTTGATCTTCTTCACAAATATTTTTCACATATTCCAAAACTTGCTTCTGCTTATCTTCAGGCAAAATGCGAATAGATTCGATAACTTCTTGTTCAATACTTAAACTCATTTCTAAAACTCCTTGCAAAAATAATAGCATATTTTTTGAAAGTAAAAAGGCAAAAGGAAAAAGGTAAAATAAGAACTGAATTCTTGATTTTGCCTTTTTACTTTTGCCTTTTTACTTTCTTAACGGTTGTGCTTTTGCAAATTCGTCACTTGGTTTGTAAGCAGGTAATTTTTCGATATTCGACGCACGAATTCCAATCGCCATCACAACGTCAAGCATTTGCACCATACCGTCAAAAACCCATTCTTCGCGGAATTCGTCTGACGGTTGGTGATAATGATTTTTGTTGAATTCGGCAAACTTTTTCTCTGCAAAGTCAGCAGGTTTGCCGACAAAATCGCTTCCGCTTCGGATGCTCAAAGAGGGAACGCCTTTTTTGGCAAAAGGGAAATGATCGGAGCGATAAAAAGAACCTTGTTCGGGATGAGCATCGGGCGAAAATTTCATATTCCGCATTTTTAATTCGGCATCAATAAATTTTCCAAGCGTCGAACGCTCCGCTCCCAACGCACCGAAATCATTGGTCTTTCCGTAAAAATTCCCACCGTCAATATTTATATTTGCGGCTGTTTTATTTAGCGGAAAGAGCGGATTTTGAGCGTAATACTCCGAACCGAGCAGACCTTGTTCTTCGGCGGTAACAAATAGAAAAACCTGTGAGCGTTTCGGCTGCTGATTTTTCGGCAGTTTTGTAAATGCTTCCGCTACCGAAATTATTTGTGCCACGCCCGAAGCATTATCCAACGCACCGTTATAAATCGTGTCGCCGTCCTTATCAGGTTTGCCGATGCCGATGTGATCCCAATGTGCGGTGTAGATCACATATTCATCTTTTAGTTTCGCATCGCTTCCCTCCCAGATTCCGACGACATTATTTGAATCAACCCGTTCCAATTCGGCTTTCAAATTGACGCTGACTTTCGTTTTCAAATCAACAGGCTGAAAATCTCTTGTTTTTGCCTTTTCCATTAAAGCACTCAAACTCGTTCCCGAATTTTTGATAAATTCCATCACGCTCGAATCCTTCATCCAAGCCTTCAACTGCAAAAACGGCATTTTAGAATCGGCACTTCGAGCAATGTCATAACGCTTCGTTCCGCCGAAAGACGTTTCGACAACTTGCCACGGATAACCCGCCGATTCATCCGTATGAATCAAGATCACACCCGCCGCACCTTTGCGAGCCGCTTCTTCATATTTATAAGTCCAACGCCCGTAATAAGTTAAAGCCTTTCCGCCAAACAGATTCGGTTCTTTCGCCGTCGCGGGCGGATCATTAACCAACATCAATAAAATCTTGCCCTTATATTTATCCGCATCGCCCTTATAATCGTTCCAATTCTGCTCCGGTGCATCAATCCCGTAACCGACAAACATCAAATCGCCTTCAACCGTTACGTCATCTTTCTGTGCATCCGTAAATCCGACAAAATCAGTCCCAAAATCGAATGTAAAACTTTTCCCGTCCGATTTTCTCGAAACATTCAATTTCGTATTTGCATCAGGCTTCAAACCAACCAGCGGAACAGGTTGAAAATAACTTCCATTATTACCCGCTTTAATTCCCGCCAATTCCAAACGATTCGCAATATACTTCGCCGCCAACTCCCCGCCGCGAGTCCCCGGACCGCGACCTTCAAATCCATCGTCCGACAAATATTTTACCGTCGAACGCAAATCCTTTTCGCTGAAATACTTTGAGTAATTTGCAGACTTCTGTGAATAAGATAGATTTGTTAATAACAGAACAAATACAACAATTATAATAATTTTATTTTTCATCTTTTTTCTTTTCAATCATAAAATCAACACCACCACAATTTTCTTTTTTTATCGTTACCTCAAGAGCTTCCATCTCTCTCTCTGGATTCCAAGTATAAAACCCGTTATCAGGCGTTGAGGTTGTCCAAGCCAATTGATAAAGATTTGGCAACTTTGGTAAAACTATATATTTCCCAATTGGCAAATCCCAAACTTTATACAATCCATTTTTATCACTTATTACTGAATAAGTTTTATTTTTTCCTTTTATATCAACTTCAAAATCTGGAAAAGTTGGAAATGTATCGGTATCATCATTTACTTGAATCAATCCTGATAATCTTGTTCGTTTCAATGATTCGGGTAAGCCATTTAGCCAAGACAAATCATTTGATGCTCGATTTATTGGATTATTTCTTCCACAAGGAATTATGCTATATCTTTTATGCTTTTTATTATAATTCAGATAAAACAGATATTTCTTTTCTAAATGCGAATAAGTAAATGTCCAATCACAGCCAGAATTCGGTTGCAATATTTTTAATAATTTATGTTTTTTTCCTTTGAATGTAGTTTCAATCTCCAATAAAACTTCTTGCCCATCTTCGATTACATCAGATTTTTCACCTTCAGCCAGACTCATTTCTAAAGGGACTTTGGCAGATTCAAAACTTTTGACTTTTGCTACGATAACCGAACTTGCATCTGCATAGGCTTGACATACAGATGTTGCCCCACACATACAAGCGAAAAGATTTTGAGTTCCAACTCCAAATATCAATAGAAAAAATAAGATTTTGAGATATTTCATATTGCTGAGATTCTTTTAACTTCCAAAATAGTTGCTTTAACCCATTATCAAACTCATCGCTTCCGAACGGGTTCGCGGGTCTTTTCTGAATCCGCCCAAAACTGCCGAAGTTATCGTTTTCGCACCGGGCTTTTTGACTCCACGCAAGGTCATACAAGTGTGTTCCGCTTCCATCACGACCATTACGCCGAGCGGTTCTAATTCCTCGAAAAGCGTGTCGGCGATTTGTTTTGTTAAGCGTTCCTGCACTTGCAAACGCCTGGCAAAAATCTCTGCAATTCTCGCCAATTTCGACAAACCGACGATTCGTCCGTTTTTCGGAATGTAGGCAATGTGAACTTTGCCGACAAACGGTGCAAGATGATGTTCGCAAACCGACGCGATGGAAATATCTTTGACAATAACCATTTCATCGTGCGAATCTCCCGGCAAAGCGACAATTTCCGCCCTCGCATCCTGCCACATTCCTTCGGTCAGTTCCGCATAAAAACTCGCCACGCGCTCCGGCGTTCTTAATAAACCGTCGCGCTCGACATCTTCGCCCATTCCTTCGAGCATCATTCGCACGCCCGCCGCAATCTTTTCAATATCAACTTTATTTTTCACTAAAAGTCCTCAAAACATCTAAGTTAAAGTAACGGCACGTTTCAAAAGCTGTGATGTTTTCTTTGATAAATCTAAAAACACAAAACAGTTTGACGGGCAAATAAACTTTTCCCCGTTCTCATCAATCACACCGACATAATCGGTCTTAGATAAAACAACTTCATAAACTTTTAACGGAATAAGCGCGTCCGTTTCATCGGCTTTTACACAAATAGCAAACGCTTTTTGTTTATCAATGCCGGATTTATCATACTCAAAAACCCGTCCGCCTTGCCGTAAGATTTTTTTCTTTAATAAATCGTTCTTCATATTTCCATCTCCGTCGAAAAATCACACGGAATATTGTATTCATCAATTTTTTATAAGTTCGGTTTTCACCGCCATTACCGATTTCGTC
>JALZKH010000091.1 GCA_030859345.1 Acidobacteriota bacterium
ACTTTAGCTTTGAATTCAGCTTTATAAACTTTACGTTTTTTAGTGGTTCTCATAATGTTAATTTTATCGGTTATTTTAACATCATTTTCCACCTTAACTACCTGTCCAGTTTTTGGGGTTCATTATAATATATCTATTTAAATTCAGGAGATTAATTTTTTCTTTAATCTGAATAACACTTCTTAAAAATCTTTAAAAAGTATTGGAAAATACAGAGGTATTATTAACTGCTGAATAACAAACACAGGCTAAATTTTCCAGTTCATCCCGATTTATAATAAGTATCTTGCCGCGAACATAGTCAATAATTTCTTTTTTACGTAAACTCTGAGTAAGTTGAGTTACACTCGGACGATTGACACCAAGATACCTGGCAATTTCTTCCTGTGTAAGACGAAGTTCATTTCTACTGCAACGGTCGTGAAACATTAAAAACCAGGTGCAAAATCTTTCTTCTAAAATATGATGATTATTGCAAACGGTTTTTTGCGATATTTGTGAAATAAACGAATTCATATAGTTAAAGAGTGCGATTTGAATCAATTTATTGTCATTAAATTCCTGTCTAAAAATATCGGCTCTTATTTTCAATGCTGTTCCTGCAGCAGAGATTTGTGTCCAAAATCTCGGCGGACTTGAATCTAATACTGTGGAAAACCCGACAACTCCTTCTTTGCCGATCATTGCAATCTCGCACATTTGACCGTCTTCCGCGATATTTAACTGGGAAAAGACTGCATTTTCGGGAAAATAGACATATTCAAAAGGCTTATCAGCTTGATTTATAAATTCACCCGCCGAAAACACTACGGGTTCTAAGTAGGATAATAACTTGATGAATTCGTCATCAAATAATGTGTTGAGAAATTTATTTGTAATCAGTTTTTTTAATTGAAAGGGTTCGAGTGTTACCAAATTATCGTTATGTTTAAAGCGTAGGCTGATAAAATTACTTAAATTATGCGGCAATCTTTCGTTATTTTGATTGCGTCATCCTTAAAATTTCCCGGAAGCATTCAGCAGTCCACTCATTGGTCTTTGGTCTTTGAATAAATAAGACAATTCAATTATTGATTTTAAGCGGGAGAAACTTTTTACATTTCTCCCGCTTAACCTTCCCCTTGTTTGATCCCCGTTTGAGATTTGAAAAATCATTAAATACCAAACGATTTTGTATTATTAAGAAAAAAATTATTCCTAAAAGCCTTTTAAATTGAATATGGAGATTGTTATCTCACGATACAGGAATTTCTAAAATTGGGAGTTTGGTAATACTACATAGGGAATATCCCTGAATATTTTTGAGTAACCTTAGAAAATGCAGCAAAGACCTAAAAACGGATGACTGTTAAATAACCGAAGGAATCCAAAAATTACCTTCGGCGGCTTCATCATCTACGATGCACGGCACACAGCAGTTACACGGATAATCCAAGCCGAAGTTGATCTTTCAACCGTCGGAGAAATCACCGGACACAGTAACAAAAACTTAATTCTGCATTATTCTCAACGCTGCACACGAAATCCGAAAGCAAGCTGTCTCTGTTCCCGGAAATTTCGTCTCCGGGCAAAAGAAAAAGGCGAGCTAAAAAACTTACCTTGAACTCCGTTTGGACAAACTTTATTTTTACGTTTCCATAAATCTTCTGTTTACCCGGTTTACATTATTAAATAAGCTCCACAGGTAAGACTCGAACTTACAACCCTTCGGTTAACAGCCGAATGCTCTGCCATTGAGCTACTGTGGAATATCTTTCTTTGACGAAAGACGAATAATTTTTATAACATCTGAAATTTAATATTGCAACTCGAATCTTGAAAACTTGATAGGATTTTTACAATTTATTTTGTGTTGATTAATTAAGTGATTTACATTTACTGCTATTTTGTAGTCTAATCTTTAGTTAAAAATCTTTAATGAAAATTTCCGTAATCATACCTGTATTAGACGAAGAATTGACGGTTGAGAAAACTCTTGATGCGATTTCGCGGCTGGTTAATGTTGATGAAATTATTATTGTTGACGGCGGAAGCAAGGATAAAACGCTTGAGAAAATTGAAAATTACAAAAAAATCAAAATAACCAAACTCGTTAAAATAAAACAGGCAAATCGCGGAAAACAGCTGCACGAAGGGACAAAACACGCAAACGGTGATATTTTTTGGTTTATTCACGCCGATACCAGACCAGTTCAGGGTTCGGGTGAACGGATAAAAAAATTTATGCGGTATGAAGAAATTGTCGGCGGAAATTTTCAGATAATCTTTTCCGGCAAAAGCCGTTGGGCGAGATTTTTGACGTGGCTTTATCCACATTTGCTTTCGATTGGTTTGGTTTATGGCGATTCGGCGTTTTTTGTGCGGCGGACGGTTTATGAAGAGGTCGGCGGTTTTCGTGAATTTCCGATTTTTGAAGATGTTGAATTATACAAAAGGCTAAAGAAACGCGGGCGGTTTATAACTATTCAGATGCCCGTAACGACATCTTCACGGCGGTTTGATGACCATTCTTTTATCTGGACTTTTACAAAATGGTCAATTCGACAGGGACTTTACTGGCTTGGTATTTCACCGAAGATTTTGGGAAAAACTTATAAACAGATCAGGTGAGGAGAAGCAGCAAACAGCGACGGCAGTTGACAGAAAAGTGAGAAGCAAGAAATAAAAAGTTTGCAAAATGGATAAAATGGATAAAAAGATAAAATCGGAAAAACAGCTTGCGGCGAAAGAAGGCGTAAAATATATCAAAGACAGGCAAATAGTTGGTTTGGGAACGGGTTCGACGGCTTATTTTGCAATTGTAGAAATCGGTGAAATGGTAAAAAAGGGTTTAAGAATTAATGCAATTCCAACTTCGGCACAGACTGCAAAACAGGCGGAAAGCTTAAATATTCCGCTTGTTTCGATAGATGATGTGGATTCGATAGATATAACGATTGACGGGACGGACGAATTTGATTCGAATTTGAATTTAATAAAAGGCGGCGGCGGTGCTTTGCTCAAAGAAAAAATGGTTGCGAGAATTACGAAAAAACAGATAATCATTACCGATTCTTCAAAAAAAGTTGAAACTCTCGGAGCATTTAAAATTCCCGTCGAAGTTTTGCCTTTCGCTTCTGATTTTGCCTGCAAACGGATTGAAGAATTTGGCGGAAAGGTTAAAATCCGCCGTAAAAAAGGTGAAATTTTCCTGACCGATGAAAAAAATTACATAATTGATACGGACTTTGGTTTGATCGAAAATCCGTATGCAGTTTCCGATAAATTAAACAATATCGAAGGCGTTATTTGCAACGGACTTTTTCTGGATTTGGCTGATGTTGTAATTATGGGCAAAGGACGAGAAACGGTTGTGTTTGAAAAATAATGGAATTTTTACCAAAGATTTTATCGGTTGCGGTCGGCGGTGCTTTTGGTGCAACGGCTAGATATTTAATCAACATTTCACCGCTTCAGAATATTTTCGGCAAATTTCCCTTCCCGACGTTTTTTATAAATGTTGTCGGTTCATTTTTAATAGGTTTTTTTCTCATAATTTTAACGGAAAAATTTACCGTTAGTGAAATCTTCAGATTGTTAATTTTAGTCGGTTTTCTGGGAGCATTTACAACTTTTTCGACCTTTGAATTAGAGATTTGGCTTTTACTGAGAGAAAATCAATATATTACCGCTTTTGCTTATCTCTTATTGAGTGTTTTGCTTGGATTTGTTGGAGTAATTGCCGGAATTTGGCTTGCAGAGAAGATTTAGGTTAAATTTGTTATCAAAGGTTTTTTCTGGCTCTTTTTACGATGTTAATCGCTTCTTCAATGGTTTCACCTATTGCCGTTAAATGTCCCATTTTTCTTCCCGATCTTGCCTGCTTTTTGCCGTATAAATGAAATTTTAGATTTTTATCTTCAAGAATTTTTGCCCAATCCGGTTCGCCGTTTTGCCACAAATCGCCGAGCAGATTTGCCATTGCGACGGGTTTAAGAAATTCGGTTGAGCCGAGCGGCAGACCGCAGACTGCCCGTAATTGCTGTTCAAACTGCGAAGTTACGCAAGCCGTGTCAAATGTCAGATGTCCCGAATTATGCGGACGCGGAGCGATTTCGTTGACGATTAATTTTTCATCTTTTGTCAGAAAAAATTCGACGCAAAGAGTTCCGACATATTCAAATTTTTCGGCAATTCCGCGAGTAATTTCGATGGCTTCAGTTTGAACCTTATTCGAAACTTTTGCGGGAGCAAATGAAACATCCAAAATGTGATTTGTGTGGTCGTTTTCAATCACACCGTAATCTGCAAAATTTCCTTTTGCATCTCTCGCCGCCACAACCGAAACTTCTTTTTCAAAATCAACAAATGCTTCGAGAACGCATTCGCTGCCCTTTAATTTTTCAAATGCAGTTTCAATATCGGAATTTGATTTAATAATACTTTGACCTTTTCCGTCGTAGCCGAATCCGGCAGTTTTTAGAACGCAAGGTATGCCGATTTCTGCAACTGCACTTTGTAAATCCTCCAAAGTTTTTATGTGCCGAAAATCCGCAACGGGAAATCCGTTTTTCGATAAAAAAGTTTTTTCTCTCAGCCGATTTTGAGTTGTGTGCAAAACTTCGCCTTTCGGATGAACCTGTACAAATTCATAAGCGGTCTCGATTGTTTTTGAAGGCACGTTTTCAAATTCATATGTGATAACATCAACCGATTTTGCAAATTTTCCGACTGCTTCCAAATCATCATACTCAGCCGAAGTTTCCCAATCGGAAATGTGTCCCGTCGGCGTGTCGCTGCCGGGCGAAAATGTGTGGACGCGATAACCCATTTTGCGGGCTTCAATCGCAAACATACGACCAAGCTGACCGCTTCCGAAAACGCCGATGGTTGAATCTGGTAAAATTATTTTAGACACGAATTAAATGATTATCTGAAAAATTGAAACCACAGATTAACACAAATGGATGCAGATTTTTAATGCCGATTGAATTATTATCTGATGTTAAAAGTAATTTTAAAATTTTAATTTCAACAGATAATGTAATCTCTGTGTTGATTTAATCAAGTGTTTTGTTGTAAGTTAAAACAAAACTGAATGACCATTCATTCACGGAAAATTTATGCCACGTTCAAACACGATAATGAAAAACACGATTACCGACAAATACGAAGCAATTCTGAGGGCGGCGATAAAAGTTTTCGCCCGCAAAGGCTATTTCAATTCAAAGGTCGCAGATATTGCAGGTCAGGCAAAAATTGCCGACGGCACGGTTTATCTGTATTTCAAGAGCAAGGAAGATATTCTGCATTCAATTTTTGACCGGATGATGTCGGAATTTATCTCTGAAGGAAAAAGGGAAATTGCCGAAATTGAGCAAGCCGATAAAAAAATAAAGCGAATCGCCGAGCTTCACCTTGAAAAACTCGGTGCAGACCGCGATTTAGCTGTTGTATTTCAAGTTCAACTTCGCGGTTCAATCAAATTTATGCGGGAGTTTTCCGCTGCCGGATTCGCTGAATATCTGGATATTATAAAAAGTGCATTTGAAGAAGGGCAAAACCAAAAAATTTTTCGTAAGGATATAAACGCCACGGTTTGTTCAAAAATACTTTTCGGGGCGTTGGATGAAATGGTTACGAACTGGATTTTGTCCAACAAAAAATACGAACTAGCACCGCTGGCGGATGAAGTCGTAAAAGTATTTTTCGGCGGAGTCGAGATACAAAAAGTATAAAATAATTATTTCTGAACCCAAATAAATGATGCAAAGTGAAGCAGACAAAGAAATTATCCGCAGGGTAAAAAGGATTCCGCTCTTTACAGGCGAACCGCAGACGCTGGTTGATTTATTTTATTTTGCATTGGAAAATCATTCGCGGGAAGATGCTCTGAACTATAAAAAAGATGGAAAATGGCATTCGATCTCGACGCAAGAATTTATTGAACGCGGCGAAAATATCGCTCTCGGGCTTTATTCACTCGGCATAAAAACGGGGGAACGGGCGGCGATCTTAGCGGCAAATTCTCCTGAATGGACTTTGGCGGATACGGGTTGTCAGTTTGCCGGAATTATTGATGCTCCAATTTATACGACGCTTACTCCGAGTTCGATCAAATACATTCTTAACGATGCGGAACCAAAAGTTTTTTTCGTGCAGAACGTCGAAAAATTTGAACGCATTGCGGAGATCATTCCCGAATGTAAATCTCTGGAGAAAGTTGTCTTTTTCAGTTCGGAAAAAATTGATTCGGAAGATGCGTTGACGCTTGAGGAATTAGAAAAACTCGGTGCGGAACTCAAAAAAGAAAAACCCGAACTGATTAAAGAATTGACTTCCACAACAAAACCCGATGACATAGCAACTTTAATATATACATCGGGAACAACGGGCGAACCGAAAGGCGTTATGCTTTCGCACGAAAATCTGATCTCGAATGTTATAGATGTTAGCGAGAATTATAGTTTCAGCGAAAAAGACGTTCCGCTTTCCGTTTTGCCGCTTTCACACGTTTTTGAAAGGATGGGAATGTATGTCTATCTTTACAACGGAATGGCGGTTCATTATGCCGAATCCATTGAAAAAATTGCTGATAATTTGCAGGAAGTCCGTCCGACGGTATTCGTCGGCGTTCCGCGAATATTTGAAAAAGTTTATGCCAAAGCAAAATTAAAAGCGGCGAATCAAAGCGGTTTTAAAGAAAAAATCTTTGATTGGGCAATCGAGATCGGCAAAGAAATCGCACACAAAAAAGAAAAAGACGAGGAAGCTGCGGGTTTTCTCGGAATAAAATACAGCATTGCCGACAAACTCGTTTTTACAAAATTACGCGAATTTTTCGGCGGGCGGCTTCGATTTTGCATCACGGGCGGTGCAGCACTTTCTGACACGATCTATTTAATATTTAACGGAGCAAGCATTTCCATTATGCAAGGCTACGGCTTAACGGAAACTTCGCCCGTGATAACTTCAAGCAATCCGATTGATGTCAAACTCGGAACTTCCGGCAAACCGATCCGCAATGTTGAAGTCCGCTTCGCCGATGACGGAGAAATAGAGGTTTCGGGTCCGAATATAATGCACGGCTATTACAACAAACCCGAAGCGACGAAAGACGCTTTCACCGATGATGGTTGGTTTAAAACAGGCGACATCGGCGAAATGGATGATGAAGGTTTTCTGAAAATTACCGACCGCAAAAAAGAACTTTTCAAAACTTCAGGCGGAAAATTCATCGCCCCTTCGCCAATCGAACAAATGATAAAAGGTTCACGTTTTGTCAATCAGGTCGTGCTGATCGGAAATTCAAGAAAATTCGCCTCCGCTTTGATCGTCCCGGATTTTGAACAACTTGAAAGCTACGCGAGAAACAATGATTGGAATTTAAAAGAACCGAAGGAATTTTGCGAAAGCGAGAATGTTTTGAGATTGTTCGAGCAGGAAATTGACAAATACTGCAATGATTTGGCACGTTTTGAAACGGTTAAAAAAATCGCCCTGCTCGAAGATGAATTAACCGTCGAAGGCGGCGAACTGACACCGACACTAAAAATAAAACGCCGTGTGGTTGATGAAAAATATGAAAAAATCATAAATAATATTTATGAAGAAGCGGAAAAAGAAAAGCCTGCAAGATAATTAAATCTTACAGGCTTAAAATTGAATGTGAATTTTTTTAGTAAAGAATTCTTGTAATTCCACCGGACCCAAGCGTGGTAACTCCGCTTACTGCTGCTCCCGTTACAGCTTTAAGAAGTATTTTTCCGATACTATCCTTTTGTTTATCAACATCTATAATGTCATAAGGCTCAAGCATTACATCATTTTTACCTTCCTGAATCTCTTTGAAATTGACGGCAATAATTTCTCTGTCCTGAGAATTAGCTTTTAAACGATAAATTTTTATTTCTTTCAGGTTTGCTTTATCTCTGGGACCTCCCACCATTCCAAGTGCTTGCGACAGAGACAAACCGCGTTCCTTAATATAAAGTCCTGTAGGTTGATTAACTTCACCGTTTATATAAACGGGCGAAGCCTTTTCCACAACAATTACATCGCCGGGGAAAATTACCGGATTAGCCTCTTTTTTACCATCCATAACACTACTTATACTATACAATCTTGATGGAACAGTAGTTCCATTATTAGATTCTGTATTCCAATTTGCCATCGCATCGGCATCCGAACACATTGGAATTTGTGTCCTGAAAACACGAACAGTTCCCGCAGCCTCTTCTTTAGGTCCATTAGATATATTAAGCAATTCTATTAATCTTGCTTCTCTTCTCAATTCAACTTGTCCCGGAGAATTTACCTCACCGGATACTGACACAGGAATTGGAGGGCGGCGTTCAGAAATAGTTAAACTGATTGTCGGGTTTTTAAGATACTTGGAATAACGCTCTTCTACTTCCTCACGCAAGTCATTTTCAGTTCGGCATTTTGCATCTAAGGGCTTTCCTTCAACAAACGGAACTCTGAAACGACCATTTTGATCAATTTGAGTTTCAAAGTTAAATTGGTCTTCACCAAGAACTTTGACTTGAATTTTATCACCGGGTCCGAGCAAATAACCCGTCAACTCTGGTCTAACATCGGGAATGTTTTGAGCAAAAGCAACCTGGATCGATAATACTAATAGAGCGAAAGTGAATAAGATATTTCTTTTCATTTTTTTATTTCCTTATAATAGAGATATATACGTTTATAATATAACTTACAAACGCTTGTGATTCAATATTTAATTGAATAGTTGCAAAGGTAATTTAAAACCAATTGATCGTTAAAATATCTGATTTGTATCAGATATACAGAAATACTTAAAACATATTTAAGTCTAACTATACTGATTCCGTCACATATATTGGTTTTAATTCATTGTGATTTGTGGTTAAATTTAACTTTATGACACAACCAAAAATTTCTAAAAACCGAATATCAAAAAAAGCGGCGAGTTTTACGGAATCCGTCATACGCGAGATGACACGCGAGGCTAATAAATATGGTGCGGTGAATCTTTCGCAGGGATTTCCCGATTTTTCCGCACCCGAAGACATTAAACGTAAGGCACAAGAAGCGATTGCCGGGGATTTTAATCAGTATGCGATAACTTGGGGAACGAAGGATTTCCGTGATGCGATCGTTGAGAAAACGAAATGGTTTCTGGGTTTGGATATTGATCCCGAAACAGAAATTACTGTAACGTGCGGTTCGACGGAAGGAATGATCGCGGGAATGATGGCAACGGTTGACGAAGGCGAGGAAGTTATCGTCTTTGAGCCGTTTTATGAAAACTATGCACCTGATGCTATTCTTTCAGATGCAAAACCCGTTCACGTGCCGCTTTACCAAACCGAAACCGGTTGGCATTATGATATAGAAGAATTAAGCCACGCATTTAATGAAAAAACCAAAGGCATAATCATCTGCAATCCGAATAATCCGACGGGTAAAGTTTTTTCAATGGAAGAATTGGAATTTATCGCCGATTTGTGTAAAGAATTTGATGTGATCTGTTTTACTGACGAAATTTATGAACACATCATTTATTCAACGGAAAATGGAAAACGGAAAAAGGAAAATGAAGAAATCCAAAATCCAAAATCTAAAATCCAAAATCCGGTTCATATTTCAATGGCACAGCTGGAAGGAATGCGTGAAAGAACCGTTGTTGTTAATTCGCTTTCAAAGACTTATTCAGTTACGGGTTGGCGTGTCGGTTACTGCATCGCACCGCCCGATATTTCCAGTGCGATCCGCAAAGTTCACGACTTTTTAACGGTCGGTGCTGCTCATCCGCTTCAAAAGGCGGGTGCTTACGCTTTAAGTCTGCCGGAAAGTTATTATGAAGAATTGCAGAAAGATTATCAGAAAAAACGCGATTTTATCGTTCCCGTTTTGCAGGAAGCCGGATTTAAATGCGATTTTCCCGAAGGAGCTTATTATGTAATGTGCGACATCATCAATTTCGGTTTTGATAATGACATCGAATTTACAAAACATCTGATCCGCGAAATCGGTGTCGCGGTTGTGCCGGGTTCTTCGTTCTATCACGATAAAAATCTGGGCAATCAGAAGGTCAGATTTTGTTTTTGTAAAAAAGATGAAACACTCGAAGCAGCGGCGGAAAGATTGCAGAAATTAAAATAATAATATTAAAAAAAAAGAAGACCTGTCGGTTTGTTTGCTGACAGGTCTTTTCTATATTTAATTTTATTTGTCTTTGCTGTTATTTATTTGTGTTAGCATCGTTATCCATATTATCCGTATCTGATGCCATATTTGTAACTGAATCTGCCGGTGCGACTTTAAGTTCGTTTTTAACCCTCTTAACACCATCAATATCGTTAGCCATCTTAACAGCATCTTTCAATTCTTTGTCAGAACCGACTGTTCCTCTAAGCGTTACAACAGCGTCTTCGACATCAACATTAATCGTGGTTTCTCTTAAACCGGCGGTTGTTGCTAAAGAAGCACGGGTTTTCGTCCAGAGCCAACTGTCATTAGCACCGCTTCCAACCGTATCGTCTTTATATCTTTTTCCGCGATATGTATCGTATTTTGCAGTATCCTTATCATAATTTTCGCGGGTTAAATCATTATCCCAATCCCAATCATCATCCGCATCCGCATCAACGATTTCGTTGTCGGTGGTTGCACCGTCAACGGTAACATTTGTTTCATCCGTCATAACAGCCTTGTTTGACTCTGTTTCCGGCATTGTTTCACAGCCGATTAAAACCATTGCTAATAATATTACGCAACTAAGTATTGTAAATTTCTTCATTTTATTCCTATTCCCCCTTTGTTCCTTACGAACAAAAAATTAAAATTAAAATCAAAACTAAATAAGTTTTGTATCAGATTATAGAGTAAACCTAAATCTCCAATATTTGTCAAATAAACAATAATGATAAAGCAACCTATCTAAAAGTTAAAGCACCAAACATTAATATTGCAAATTTTAACAGCATTCAGTAAACACTTGTGTTTTAAGGGTGTTTTCTTAATAATTCAGCTATAATCGGAGGTTTTTTTATGTTGAGGAAATTATTCTTACTTATTTTAGTTTTTACTCTGTCCGGTATTTTTGCGTATGGACAGGATAAAAAAGTTCCCGAATCGAAAGACAAGGAAGCGGCAAAAGCATATACATTTTTGCTCGGCGGCAGCGGAAGTTATCTCGGCGTTCAAACAAAAGAAGTTACAAAAGAAAACTTTGCAAAATTTGGTTTGAGCGATGTTCGCGGAGTGGTAATTGAAAAAGTTATAAAAGATTCACCTGCCGAAAAAGCGGGCTTGCAGGACGGCGATGTAATCGTGCGTTTTAACGGCGAATCCGTAACCAGCACACAAAAATTAACCCGTCTGATCTCGGAAGTCGCTCCCGATCATAAGGCAGCTTTAACCGTTATAAGAAACGGCGGCGAACAGGATTTGACCGCGACAATTACTGAACGTAATGCAGCTGTATTTCAAAACAGCGGAACAAAACTTGGAGCTTTATACGGGCTTTTCCCCGGAATCCCGGAATTCCCGACATCTCCGGTTAATCCGCGAGACTGGAAAATTCCTGCACCTTCTAAAGATATGGCGGATGCTCTGACTTTTTTCTCGAATTATTCAATGGGTATCGGAGTTACTTCTTTAACAAAACAGCTTGGCGAGTATTTCGGTGTGGCAGAAGGAAAAGGAGTTCTGATAAATAATGTAACTAAAAACAGCCCGGCGGAGCGTGCCGGATTAATAGCCGGAGATGTGATTGTTGAAATTGAGGGGCAGGAAGTCAACAGCAATGCTGACCTGCTTCACAGAATGAGCGGAAAAAATGAAGGCGTTGTGAATTTAACAATAATCCGCAATAAAAATCGCCAAACTATTTCCATTACGCCTGAAAAGAGGAACGGCAATCCATTGACCGTCGAGGAACTTGAAAAAATCGAATCCAAATTAAAAACTCGTTTTGCTCCGCAAACTATTACAGTTCCATTTTCTACTTCAACAAGAATTTTGTAATAAAAAGTAAAACTTAAAAACCCTTGAGAGAAGTTTTCAAACTCTCAGGGGGTTTTCTTTTTCATACTCTCTTTCGCTAAGTTATCGGCTTGTTTGCTCAGTTCCTCCGCATCCTTCATAAATTTAGCAAATTTTTCCTCGTTTTGTCTGAACCTGCACTTTTATTCGGTCGCTTCTTTTCGTAATCTTTTGAATTCGCTCATAAAATATTCAAATTCTTTCTTGCTTTCCTCATCACTAAATTTTCTTGGCTTGGACTTTTTATAAAAACTTAAAACATCGTCGGAAAATTCTACAACTGCATTTTTCCATTCATCGCAATCAATTTCAATCTCTTCACTATTTGAGAATCTGTGAACTATTTTGTCTTTTTTATGCAAAATATCCCAATTCATTCCTGTTCCACAATTTGAAAAAAAGATTTTGTCTTCAACATTCCAAAAATTAAACCCACAACAAGGCAAAAGTTGTTCATACTCGCTTGAAAAATGATTTTCATCCAAACTTCTCAAAAATAAGTATGCAGAAGCACTCACCGTCCAATCTCCAGATTCTTCATTTGAAACAACCCTATCACCAATTTTAAGCCAAACTGGACTATGAACACACAAATCATATTCGGTGTTTTCATTACCTTCCAGCCAATGTGGATTTAATACTTTTAGTTCAATCATAATTTTTCTAAAACTTCATTCGTCGCTCGCAAACCGTGATGAAATGCTTCTTCAAAAATTGCGATTCCGCTCAAGTCTGAATGGGCAAAATGGATGTTGCGAAACGGTTTTTGAGCTTTTGCCCGCTCGCCGTTCCACATAAAATTTGTGCGGGGTGAGATCATTGCGTGTCCCCAACGCATTATATCAATTCTTGTTGTCAATTCGCGTATGTTTGGATGAGCTTGTGAAAGGTCGGTTAAGCAAACATCAGCTAATTCTTTCCAATCCAAACTCAATAATTGTTGCATTCCTGCCCTTAGATTTTCCGTTGCCATCGGGTAATAGTATGTCAGAATTGTCTGTCCGTAATCAATTCCTTTTTGATGCGTGGCGACGACATAGCCGAGCGATTTGCTGTCGTATAGAACATTATCCCACGCGAGCGGAAAATCTCTTGCAAAGTTATTTTTCGGACGATCTTTTAAGAATAAGTTAGCGACAAACCACGAATTATGTTGGAATTCGTTTGAATCGAAAGTCGGATTTTCGCGGAAACCTCGAATCAAATATTGTGCAGTAAAAAGAGGTGCGGAGAAGATTGCTTTGTCGCAATGCAAGCCGTTCATTTGGTTTGTTTTTGTGTCTAAATAAATTACATCAACGCCTTTTTCGTTTGGAATTAATTCGACGACGATATTTGAACTCCTTATATTTTCCTTTGTTTTGGAAACGAAATGATTTACAAAACGCCCATTGCCTTCGGGAAAAGTTATAAAAGATTGCGATTCTTCGCCCGATTTCGGAGTCCGCGAACAAAAATAAAAAAGTCCCGCCCAAGCGGAAGTTTGTGAGAGTTTTAAGCCGTAATCATCGCGGCAAGCGTAATCGCAATACCAAATTAAACGCTCGGAATCGAAGCCTTTTTTTGTAAGCCATTCGGCAAATGAAATTTTATCAAGTTCGAGAACTTCCGCGTCATTTGAACAATTGACAACAGGAACAACAAATGCCCTTTTATCTTCCGAATCCCGCCAATCTATCCAATAATCCAATTCTTTTTGAAGGCTGTTAAGTTGCAATAAATCTTCTTCACTTGCTCCCGCATTCAAATATAAACCTTCATACCAACGCCCTTTGTAAAAAACTCTCTCTTCCGGGTCGCGTGTCAGATATTGTTCGGGAATTATCAAATTTCCCTCCGTATCTTTCGACTCGATCAGGTTCATTTCATCAAGCAATCCGACAAGTTCTTCATTTTCCTTAAACGGCACGGGCAAATAATGAGCTCCCCACGGATAGCTGACAAGATTTGATTCGGAACTCGTTGAAGTTCCGCCCATTTTGTTTTCCAGTTCGAGCAAAACAAAATCATCAAAACCCTTGCTTTTCAATTTCCAAGCCGCCGTCAAACCTGCAATTCCGCCGCCGACAATAGCGATTTTCGCATCTTTCCAATTAGTTGCGGAAACCTCAAAGTTTCTATTTTCACGCAAAATATGTCCGATATTATTTGAAGCACCGACAATCTCACCGTCAAAATCGTTAATCGGCTGGCTATTTTTACAAGCTACAATCGCAAGCGGCAGTCCAAGAAAAGATTTTAAGATTTCTCTGCGTGTGAACATTATATTTTTACTCTTGATCCATATTATTAATTTATTCTCATCTTTTTCATGCAGCTTGGTATTACGTAAAATTAAGATGTTTAGCCTTTGAAATAAAAAACGGGTGATCTGTATTACAGAACACCCGTTTAGCTGCAAAAGCAGAAAGTTCAACTTTATGCTAAAAGATAAATTTAGCTCTTAATTGAACTGTTCGTCCGGGAACAACACCGAGACTGTAATTATTAAAAGAAGGACTATTTACATTGACAAAGCCGGTATTTCTCGGTCCAACCGTAGAAATCTCACGAATCCGCTGGTTAAGCAAATTAAAAATCTCCGCTCCAACCTGAAGATTATAGTTATAATCTCCGCCGAAACGGAAGTTTTTAAGTATCGTTACATCAGTCCGGTTGAAGCCATTTGAACGCAGCGTATTGCGACCGGCAGTGGCACGTGCACCGGGACCGGTTTGAATATACTGAGCATTCGGATTAACAACCAGATATGCTACTGCATTACTCGGACCTCTTGTTGAAACCGCAGCTTGGGTAATGTCTGTTGTAACAGTTCCGTTACTTCTCAAGAATTGACCTTGGGCATTGAGCGGAACAACACGGCTACCCGTTCCCGGAACACCATTCGGATTGAAAATAGTCCGGTCAGGTGCAGAATCGAAGTTCAAATTTGAATCAACCCCTGAAAGCGGAGTAAATGGCTGTCCGGATTGAGTCTGAAAGATCGGAGCAATTACGAATCCTCCGAGGAAACCCTTCAAGAAACCATTATCGCTGTCCTTAAAAAACGGCAGTTCGTAATTTGCAGCAAAGACAAAGCGATGCGGAATATCCAGAGCCGACAGTCCGCGTTCATCTCTGATGTTGTCAAAATTTTGCGGACGACGCGGATTGACCACGCTGCTGAATAATTCATTGGTTGAATCATCAATCGTCTTACTCCAGGTATAAGCAGAAGTAAATGCTAAACCTTGGCTGAATCGGCGGGTAACACTAATTGATCCCGAATCGTACTGTGAATTACCAATTGGCGGGAAAGCGGTTATCGCACCGAAGAAACCAAACTGTCTAAAAGGTTGAACAAAAACTCCGGGCTGTGTAAAGGCTTGTGCTAGAGTCGGAAGTCCGGCTAACTGTGCCGCAGTCGGTTGACTAAAGAAAGTCGGTAAGAATAGTGCTGACTGCGGAGTTGACGGCAAATTCTGAGGCAATTGTATCGGAAGATGGCGTGTGCGTGTGCCGAGATAGCGAACTTCAACCGCCATTGACGACGTTAGTTGACGCTGATAGCTGAGCGTGAACGAATATGTCTCCGGCATAATAAAGGTCTCGGAATTGGTAATTCCTCCGACAGCAGCCCGAACACCTGCCACTCCTCCGGTAAAAGGCAGCAGCGTTGACGGCAGACCTCCGCGTTGAAGAAATCCGGGAGATGTATTAAAGCCAAGAACTGCGACCGCTTGGGTTACATCAAGCTCCTGCTCAAGCTGCGGCGGTTTACTGAAAATAATCAGATTTTGGAAAACATCCGAATATGACATTGTGAAATTACCGCGAATTGAGCTTGTTCCCCGCTCACCAAAAAATGTGCGTAAAATTCCGCTCTTGAAATTAGGTGCATAAGCAAAACCTATACGAGGTGCAAAATTGTTCTTGTCCGGTTCCACATTCTCAAAATCAAGACCCGGAACGCTTACCCCTTGAAAGAACGGAAGGAAGTCTTTTGTAGCACGCGGAATGCTTGCATATTCATAACGCAGTCCAAGATTGAGCGTTAGATTCGGCGTTACCTTCCAATCATCCTGACCAAAGAAGTAATATCGTGAAGTATTGCCCGTAAATGTTCCGTTACCAGTACCTCGCAGACCGTCTCTGCCTGTTGGAGTAATATCTCTGATTAGGTCTTCAAGATTGTTATAAATGTAATCCCCCCGCTGACGTGCAAGGAAATTACTCGTAGTTAAGATCCGCCGGAATTCCCCCCCGAACTTAAAATTATGCTGTCCGCGAATGTAGCTGACCGTATCAAATACCTGATAGACATTATCGCCTCCGCTCTGCGGAAGATTGCCGCCCGGACCAAGTTCAAGATTAAGCGGTCTGACGGTTATGTTCGGAAAATTTAGATTGGAGGGGTCTTTCAACGGAACATCCGAAATAGCCCGTCGCCACGACAGACGCAGATCGTTAACTAAACTCGAACTAAGCGTTCGAACCCACGTTCCGGAAAAGAAGCGTGTTTCATAAACCTGCAAGTTGTTAAAGTTCTGACTGCCTAATCCGGCTTGTTCCCCCGCATCATCATAGTAGTTGAACCGATACCGAAACTGATCTTTCGTCCCACGCAGATGATCAATGTTTATTTGAAACGAGTTATCAATGAACCCTGCGGGAATATTAACTGAAACATTACCGATCGGAATCGGTATGCCAAGTACATTAATAGTGTCGCTGGCGGTTTGTGCTAATTCCAAATTTTGTTGAAGGATATTTAATACAAATGGGCTTGCTCCAGGTACACTTCCAAGCAGTGCCAAGCCTTGTGAAGTCGGAGATAAAAATGTTCTGCCGGCACCTTCGCTGCTATTTTGTACCCGCTCGAATGCTCCGAAGAAAAAGAGTTTATTTTTCAAAATCGGACCGCCGATTGTAAATCCATACCGCGTATTTCTGTATCTTGGTAATTCAAGAATCTGACCGCTTTGTAATTGGGCTTCTTCTGATGATGAAGCGGCATTTAAGTGCTGATTTTGAAGATATACAAAACCGGAACCGTGAAACTCATTCGTTCCACTTTTAGTAATGGTTACAAACTGTCCGCCGCCGCCGCCGCCAAATTCAGCATTGAAATTATTTGTTAGCAGCGTAAATTCCTGCACAGCATCTTGAATGATGGGAATTGCCGGACCCGTAACAGACGGATCATTATTATCAACCCCATCAATAGTAAAAACATTAGAACGAGCACGTGTCCCGCCAACTGAACCGCCCGAGCCGAGTACCCCTGATGAACGTTCAACGACATTAGGCGAAAGCAGTGCCAAAGCATTCTGATTACCGAAAATCGGCAGATTTTTGACTAATTGTTCTTCAAAACTCTTGCCAAGCTGTGAACTTTCAGTCTGCACAAGAGCCTCACCCGCCGCTGTTATCGTAACTTCACCGGTAACACCGCCGGCTTGCAAAGTAGCACTAAAGCCGGTTTGCTGGTTAAGTGCTACCCTTATTTCCTGGGTTGCAGTTGCAAATCCTGATTTTTCAACTGTAATTGAATACTGACCAACCGGAACATTAGGGAACTCATAAGCTCCCGCCCCTGTGGTTTGGGTTGTCAAAACCTGCCCGGTTGTGCTACTTCTTAAAGTTACCGCAGCTCCGGGAATAACAGCTCCGGTTGAGTCGGTTATCGTTCCGGAAACCCGTCCGCCGGTTACCTGTGACAGTATGCTAACGGTAAAAATCATCATCAATATTGAAACTGATAGAATCGAAATAAATTTCTTTAACATAAAATTCTCCTTAGCTATTTTGCTTTGTGATTTGTAGAACTATATTAACAACGTTATACATTGTCCTAACCAATCGGCTATATTAATAAATTTCTCTAATTTCCAAATTTTCACATTTGAAAAAACGAAACTACGCGATATGGCTTCTAATGATGCAATTTGAAAGCCAATAATAAAAGAAAGGGCGATTTTCGTGCTAAGTATTTGAAAATAAATAAGTCAGTTAGCAGTTCGGGCAAATGGATCCTCACAGATATTTAACTAACAAATACGATATATTGTAAATAATCCATTTTTTTGGATACAATCCATATGTAAATTAATGTGAAGGGTGTGCAAATTAACGCGAGTTTATTTTAACATTTAGGTTATCTACTGGGAGGGCAAGCATCCTTGCTTGCCAGTTTTAAGAAAACTAAATTAATTCCGGCAAACGTGAGTTGATAAAGAAAAACTTGCCTAAGCAAACGTGCAAGCAGGGATGCTTGCTCTCCCGTTTAATTTGCACAGGCTTCAATTAATGTAATGCTTCCCACTGGTATAGTTTCAAAGAAAATTTTCTATCTACACTTGGAAGGAATGCGAATTCAGATTCAATAACAGGTCAAAGAACTTTTGTATTGTTTTATTGAAGTTGCTGAGAGATAATCCTCTCTAAACTTTCCTGGAGCCATATTTTTGTCAAACTTTGTAGAGAAAGAAAATTCTTTCCTTTTTTATTCAAACCTACGCCATTCGGCTTCGTAATATCTAACTAAAGATTGATTATCCAAACGATTTATCTCCAATTGTTCTTTTGGTCTTGAAGTGTCCACAGGAAAATCGAACATTGCAATCATTGAGTCTGAATCCAAAAATTTCAAATCCAAAATTTCAGGTATTTTTGACGGTTTTTCAAAATTATTCTGTTTGGCGAGAACATATCCCCAGATGCCGAATGACGGAACGGTTGTTTGATATGGCTTTGTTTTGAAACCTGCAGCTTCAAGGGTTTGAACGATACACCAATAGGAATTTCGGGCGTAAAGCGGCGAAGTGCTTTGAATACCAATTGATGAATCGGGTTTTAATTTTGTTTTGAGTAAATTGTAAAATCTGGTTGAATAAAGTTTTCCGAGTGCGAAATTATTCGGATCGGGAAAATCTATGATGGCAACATCAAACGGTTTAATTTTATTTTGATCAAGCCAAACGAAAGCATCGGCGTTTATTACATTTACACGCTTATCTTTTAAGGAGTTTTCATTTAATTCGGCAAGAATTGATAAGTTTTTAGCCAGATTCGTGATCGCGGGATCAAGGTCAACAAGCGTTACACTTTCGACAGATTTGTATTTTAGAATTTCCCGAACTGCCAGACCGTCACCGCCGCCTAAAACCAAAATTCGTTTTGGTTCGCCCTTAAAAGAAAGCATTGCGGGATGAACAAGTGCTTCGTGATAACGGTATTCGTCGAATGAATTAAATTGCAGATTACCGTTTAGAAAAAGTCCGAATCCCGTGCGTCCGCGGGTTACAATAATTCTTTGATACGGCGAACTTTTTGCGTAAATTATCGCGTCATTAAAAAGTTCCGATTCGGCTAAAGTTGTCAAAGAATCCGATTTTACTACTCCGATAAGAAGCAAAACGATAACTAATATGGCTTTAATTCGTAGAATAAGAATTTTTCTCGGAGTTAGCAAAGAAGCCAGCAGCCACGTTCCCCAAAGTCCGATTCCTGCATTGATTACGCCGAAAACCAGAGATGTGCGAACCAAGCCGAGTGTGGGAACAAGAAAAATTGGAAACAAGATCGAAGCGGCTAAAGCACCGACATAATCGAGTGCCAGAACCCTTGCAATCAGTTCCTTAAAGTCAAATTCATCCTTTAAAATTCGCATTAAAAGCGGAATTTCCAGACCGACCAAAGTGCCAATACCGAAAACGACACCGTAAAGAATGACGCTAAAACAGGAAAGACTTGCAAAAGTTAAAAATAATAGCGGTGCGGAAGTGCCGCCAAGAATTGCTACGGCGAGTTCAACCTCAATAAATCTTTCGGCGAGATTTTTTTCAACAAAGCGGGAAAGCCAAGAACCTACTCCCATTGCCGATAGATAGATACCGATAATTAAAGAAAATTGCGTAACCGAATCGCCGAGAACATAAGACGCGAGAGTTCCGGCAAGCAATTCGTAGATCAAACCGCAGGTGGCGATGATGATAACATTGATAAATAAAAGCGGAGTTTTACTCATTTTCTAAAACGGAAAAGCAAAACCTCAGAAACAAAATAATGAAAAGTGGAAAATGGAAAATTAGAGATTAACGTATTTTCCGTTTTCCGTTTTCCATTTTACATTTTTAAAATTTATCCGTGAATTGCGGCGGCGATAATTATGGCAATCCCGATCAGCATTGAGCCAATTATGATTCCGAGTGCGGTATTTTGATCTTCTTCGATCTCTTTGTGAACTGAATATGGTAAAAATTTATCCAAAATAATAAAAGCAATGGCGAATATGACTAACCCGAGAATGACGAAGATCATTGCATTTATCAGAACATTCGCCAATTCTTCAAATTTTACGATAAATGCCAAAGCACCAAAATTTAATAAACTTATCAACATTATTTTCCTCCACGATAACCTGTACTAATAAACGGAACTCCGATAATCGAACGATTTCGCCCTGAATTCAAGAATTCCCAACCGAGCCAACTCGAAGTCGTGTAAAGCAATATAACTCCGATTCCCATTGCGTAATATAATTTTCTTAACATAGTTTCTTTAATGGTAAATGGTAAAAGGTAAGTGGTAAGTGAATTTATGTAAGCGATCTCACTTACCACTCACCACTTACCGTTTACCACTTTCTTACCCCGTTCCTCCAAACATACTTTCGCTCCAGCGGCGGGATTCAAACGCGAATTTTCGGAAAAGTCCGATGATCGGACCGATTGCCAAAAAGATAAATGCCAGAATAAAATTAACTCCCCGTATTATATTTTGCTCGACCTTGACACGAATAGGCATCGGGTTGCTCCAATCCTGCCAACTTCCTTCAACCCGAAGCGTATATTTTCCTGCAGGAACTGCCGAAATTATTGCGTCTTGAGTCTGTCCGCCTTCACTCCAACTTTCGCCGTCCGTTACGCCGTAATAATATTCAATCGGAATTAAAACCGATTCAACCTCGTTGTTTCCTTCTTTAACTAAATCAATATTTAATTCCGTCCAAGAATTTCTGACAGGTGCGGCGGCTGAAACCCGGATATTTTCTTTTGCATCCAGTTCAAAAGGCTGTGAAAACACAACTTGTGATGCTCCCGCATTCGGCAAAGGATTGAGAACTATTTCCTGATCTAATTTTGTCGAACTCAAGCCCGTCAGCGGAATCATAAAAATTCCGACAAGCAATAAAATCCCCAGCAGCAAAAATCCGTATTTTATCAGACCGCCGCCTTCAAAAGGTTGATTCGGTGCGACATTAAAAGGTTTCGGCAGATTTTTTACACCGAATGCTCTTTCAATATCTTCTTTTTTCAGATAAGTTCCGAGCGACCAGTTTATTTCTTTGTCGTTCTTTTCTTGCGAAAGCATAAACGGCGGTGCAACGAAATCCGCCGCCTGCACGGATTCGCCTTGATTAACACGCCAGTAAAATTCGCCTTTCACATATTCAACTTTTGCAGGTGCATCTTGAAAAATTTTGTAACTTTTACCGTTATATTTAACCGTCGGCTTTGTGCCTGCAAATGTTTGTGATATTTCCAGTTCAGCCGCATTAATCGAATCAACAAAACTCCAATGATTATCGGAATCAACCAGCCATTTGAAGCCGACTTTCGGATTATAAAGCAGATATTCATTCCAAAAATACTTCACACCGTCAAATGTAACGCTTCTGGTCAACGCTCCGATGATTTCCATTTCCACACCGTCTGCAAAATTCTTAAATGAGCCTTTTGCACCAATCGGTAAAAGAAAATCCTGCGGTGCGGGTGAAGGTTTTAAGGCTTTTAGGAATTCTAAATTTCCCTCATTGATATTTAAAAGCGAATTACAATACGGGCAGGTAACACGCTCGGCTTTATCAGGTGCTTTCAGTTCAAGTGTCCCGCCGCAGTTCGGGCAATTCATCGCTTCAGCGGGAGCAATTTTTGCTTCTCTCTCTGCGGCACGTTTTTCCGCCAAACCCATTTCGGCAAGCGTTAATTCCTGTCCGAAAAATAAATACGGCAGATCAAATGAGTAATCAATTGTGGCAAAAACTCCGTCTTTACCAACCAGATCGGCATAATTCGATTGTTCATTCGGGTCTAATTTATATGGAATTTCGCCTTCCGCCGCGATGTATGTTGCCGTGCCTTTTTCATTGACGACTAAATGAGTTTTGTCCGTAACACCGTCCAATCTTTGTCCGGGCTGAATTTCTTCAAATGACGGAATTTGAAAACCTTCTGGCAGAGGTTTATAGAAGGTCATATAAAATCTGCCCTGTGCTTCGGCTAACCAACCGACCCAACCGTTTGAAAATGTCGCATACCATTCGTCCCAAAATCCGCCCGCCCCGTGTTTGATTTGAGCCCGTCCCGTTAATTCAAATTTATTTCCAAGATAATCGCCGCGAAGTCCAAGCTGCAAAGGCGATTTTGATTGAACTATTTCAGCAACTTTGCCCAAATCTTCGAGTTTTCTATCAGTTCTTGCAACCGCTGAACGGCAGAACGGGCAAACGACAACAATCGTCGAACCCGCTTTAAATTCAATCGGACCGGCACAGTTCGGGCAGTTTGCTTTCAAGACGCTCACGATGCACCTCCGGCGATTTTAGATTTTGGATTTTGGATTTTGGATTTTGAGTTTTTATTACCACGTTCGATTTTTGTGACTGAAACTTCCCCGGCTTCCAGCATTTCGCTCAATTTTTCTTTCCAATTCCATTCGGGACGTTCTTTGCAGCAATACAAATTGAATGTGGCAATTTTGTGTTCGGGATATGTGTGGCAGGCAAGATGCGATTCGGTCAGAGCGACCAAACCCGTTACGCCACCTTCATTCGGGAATTTATGCCAAAAGCCTTCGTCGAGAGTTTTCAAACCTAAATCTTTGATGATCGCATCAAAGACGCGGCGAAGCGTTTGCTCATCGCGTAAAAGATTTTCGCTGCAATTTTCGGCTTCGACGAGCCATTCCGTTCCGACAATCATTGGGGTTTTCATCTAAAATTACTTACGATTTTTGATTCAAAAAAGTTTAACTGAACTTTGCTTAACTAACTTGCGTTATAATACTTTCGAGGAAATCAATGTTTTACAAAACTATATCGAAAAATTTTATATTTGTCATATCTATACTTTTTGCTTGCGGTATTTTAACAAGTTGTTCGTTGGTTTCATCTCATATTGAAACAGAAACAAATCCACCGAAAAAATCTCTCTCCGATAAATTTGATAAACCCGAAATTGTCGGCGAAATTAAATCTAAAGAAATTACGGAAAGCAGCGGACTTGTCAATTCGCGTTGCAATCCCGAAATTCTCTGGACGCATAACGATTCGGGCAATAAAAATAACATTTACGCTTTAAATAAAACGGGTAAAAAACTCGGAACTTGGGAAGTTGCGGGAGCAAAAAATGACGATTGGGAAGACATTGCCACAGTTAAAAATAAACAAGGCGAGTGTTTTTTGTATATCGGAAACATCGGAAATAATGTTCGCGTCAGAGATGTTTTCACCGTTTACAAAGTAAAAGAACCGAAAGTAACGGAAAAAGACGAAATTTCAAGCGACAAAAATCCGCTGATTACCGAACAAGCGGAAGCGATAAATTTTACATATCCTGACATAAGACACGATGCGGAAACACTTCTCGTTCATCCCGAAACGCTGAATATTTATATTTTAACCAAGCGTTTCAGCGGTGCTTCGGGCGTTTATGAACTTTCCAATTACACAACAGGCAAAACAAACCGACTCAAAAAAATCGCCGATTTTTCACTTCCCGCACTTCCCAACGGAGTCGTTACGGGCGGCGAAATCTCACCAGACGGCAAGCGTGTGATTCTCTGCGATTATTTTAATGCTTATGAAATTGAAATAGACGCAGATGAAAAAGACTTCGATAAAATCTGGAAAGATGAACCGACAATTATTAATTTAGGCGAACGCCAGCAAGGCGAAGCAGTTTGCTATTCGGCGGACGCGACAGCAATTTTTGCAACCAGCGAGAAAAAAGATTCGCCGATTATTGAAGTTAAGAGAAAATAATCCTAATAAATGTAAAAATTATATTGAACTTTTTTTACAACAGAGATAGGCTCTCCATTTTTTTTTGCAGGCTCAAATTTTATATCCTGACTAGCTTCAATTGCTTTTTCATCCAATCCATAACCCAATGACTTTAAGACCAAAACATTTTCTACTTTTCCGTTTTTGGAAAATTCAACTGCTAACATTATTGATCCCGAGTCATCAGACCTGCGTTGGCATCGAATGTGTATGTCTCTGTATGTCAACAAACATGAAAAAATGACCCGGTAGCGTGCAGATAGTTTTACATATTTGCGATTATTTTGATTCAAATTTTCGTGCCGCGTTTTTACCCGTTCTCTTAAAATCTCCCTCGCCTTTGAGGCAGCTTTTCCTCAGAGTCAACAAAAGAACGGTCGCAACATTGCCAAGAAACAAAAAGTTTACGAGCTTATTACCCTAGTCCCTTCTATAATATCTGCAATTTTTCATATACTTTTCTATGAATCGGATTGCGAAAATAAACAAAAAAGCAGATATACTAAATTGAGGCACAAAGTATAATAGAGCTGTTTTTACTGTCTCTATACTTCTTTTGTAAAGACCTTCCGGGCGAACATCGCTTAAGTATTTCCAATCGAAATGAATTAAATATGCAGCGTGGAGTAAAGCCCAAATAATCGATCCAAAAACAACCGCATACACAATTTTGCGTATTTTGAGAACTTCACTCTTATCGTTAAATAGAAAAAGCACTATCCAGTATGAAAAAATACCAGTAATTGAATCAAAAATGATAAGTTCCCAATTGATATACACATTCATTCTAGCCACTTCAAAAAATAATTGAAGAAACAAAACAGATAGTGTTGTAGCAGTAAAATCTAATAACCTTTGGTGCTAGTTGAAAAAGTCACGGAATTGCTTCAAATTTATAGGAGCTAAAACCTGTAAAATAAGGAGTTCAGCCGTGACCACAGAAGATTTTATCATAGAATTGTTTTATCGCATTGACGAAGAATTGAAAACTATTGAAA
>JALZKH010000102.1 GCA_030859345.1 Acidobacteriota bacterium
CTTTTTCCGATAAGTTGCTACATATAAAGAATTTACCAAACTTTAAGCATAAATTTCGCTAAGTCTGTAAAACTACTGTTTACAACAATTTACAAGAGGCTTGCACCAAGAGTGCGGAAGAACCTAAAACTTGACCATCTCAAAATGGCTTTATGAGAATATGCCGCCATCTGCTATTGGCAAAAACCTAGAAAGAAAAGATTGGAAAAAGGTAGACAATAAATATAAAGAAATAATTCTTAATGCGGTTTCTAAAGAACAAAACTCTACGAATAAACCTGTTTTCCTTTGCAAAAAATTTCTTATAAGAAAATTACCAGGTAAGGAGTGGAAGATTCAAAAGCTTCCTAAACTTTATCCAAAAACAAATAAAGCTATTTTGAAATACAGCGAAACAAGAGAGCAATTTGCTTTAAGAAGAGTGAACTATTACGAGAAGTATTTTAGAGAAATAAGAATAGTTCCAACTTTCTGTAAATTTTATACGCTGGCGAGTGTTAATCCAAGGATATTTAAGAAGTATCCAAAGTTAGAAAAATCAATTAAACATAGTCTCAATGCGTTAGAGCAAGACAAGCAAAAAGGTTGGGTTTAGTGTGATATTTCAGAACTAAACCAACCTAAAGTTAAACTTTTTAAGTAATCGTGCAGAAATAGTTTAGACTATCAAGCGAGATGGGTAAAATAAAAGTAATCGAACTAACGAAAAAACAATGCGAAGCCTTGGAAAACGGTTATCGCCATGGCACGACACATAGTTTTCGGCAACGCTGTCAGATGGTTTTATTGAAAAGTGAAAAACGCACGTCATCGGAAGTGGTCGCTATTTTGGGCGGATGTGAGATGACCGTTAATAATTGGCTGAACCGCTACGTGGCAGAAGGCATCAAGGGGTTGCAGACAAAACCGGGACGCGGACGCAAAGCGATTCTTCAAGCGACTGATTTAGAGCAGGTCAAAGAAGCGGTCAAGCGATCACGGCAAAAGATTTCAGTCGCCCGAGTTGAACTTGAGGAAACATTGGGTAAAGAGTTTTCAAACAGTTCATTAAAGCGGTATCTGAAAAAAACGCTTGCCGCTACAAACGAATTAGAAAACGCTTGAAAGGCAAACCGAATGAGGAAGTCTATCGGCTCAAGCGAGAGGTGTTGGGTGATTTGGAAAAGTTGAGCGAAGACGGTTTAATCGAACTTTATTATGGTGATGAGTCGGGAGTGAGTTTAGAACCGAATGTGCCGTATGGGTGGCAGTTTTCCGATGAAGAAGTTTCGATGCCGACGGCAAAAGGCAAAGGCATCAACTGTTTCGGTTTATTTACGAGGAGCAATCAGGCGTTGGTGGCAACAAGTGAAAAAGCGATTAATGCCGATTTTGTGATCGAGCAGTTAGAGCGGTTTTCATTTTCGATCAGCAAGCCGACGGTTGTTGTTTTGGATAATGCCCGTATCCACACGGGTAATAAAATGAAGGAGCGAATCAAGTATTGGCAAACCAGAGGGTTGTATATATTTTATTTGCCGACCTATTCGCCGCATTTGAATATCGCTGAAACGGTCTGGCGAAAGTTGAAATACGAATGGCTTGCACCGAACGATTATGAAGACAAAGAACGACTTTGCTATTCGGTCAAGCAAGCCTTAAATGAATTTGGCAGAAGTCTGAGAATAAAGTTTTCAAACTTCAAATATAGTCTAACTTAATTGTGAGTGATTACTTAAGTTGCAAAAATCGCTTTATGTTTATTAGTTTCCGATTCGACTGCTCTTTACGGAATATATCGGTAAATATGTTTGGTTAATCCTTAACAAATTATTTTAATTTAGCAAGAAATGAGGGAGATATTGGGATTTAAGATAAAGATATTTTTGTTTGTTAGAAAATGCAGGACTTTCATTTATAGTTAATCGGTTGCAGATCTTCAGCGTTTCCGTTCTGAGCATTAAAACTGATTTGAATTATCTGCTTGAAATATTTTGTTTTACTTTCTTTTAATTTGTTTTTTACTAAATAGATTTTTTTAGCAAACTCAGTATCAAAAATTGTTTTTAAGTAATCCAGATCAGCCTCTTTCAGTCGTTTGATCGAACCTGTTTTTTGCAATGCTTCGCGTCTATCGCCTTCACTAATATTTGGAAGAAGCATCGCTAATTCGTAGAAGTGATTTGTATCTCTAATGCTGCTGTGAGTGCGGTTTGCCAAGTCGTGAGATTTATCTCTCAAATTTGTTAGAAAGAAAAATGTGTCTTCATCGGCAATCTCAATTCGTATCAGGTTTTCATCCAAAAAATGTGAAATTTCGTTGTGTTTTCCGGTCGGTTTGACTGCTGAAATGATTGCGAAGTTTCGTTTGGAATTGTTTGCAACGCCTTTTAGTGCGGCGTTTATTTGAGTTTTCCCGCCATCTACTAAAATGAGATCGGGAATATCTTTGGCGTTGTTTGAATTTGAATTAAACCTCTGACGAATCGCTTCAGTTATCGCCTTCGGTTCGCTCATTTCATCAAATTGCCAAACCTCATTTTGATCGGTTAAAAACTTTCCATTCTCCCAGACGACCTTTGCTGTTACAACATTTTCACCCGAAATATGGGCGACATCAAAAGCCTCGATTCTTTTTGGAATTTTCTTTAATTTGAATTCTTTTTTGATGTTTTTTTGAATATCTTTGATGTTTTTATTTTTGGATATTTTATTAATTATCGTATCAAATTTGTTCTGTCTTAAACCTTTTTTGGTTGTTGGCGTGAGATCGTTTTGAATAAATATCTGCACATTGCGACCAAATTTTTTGCTTAATTTCGCGGCAACTATTTTTCTGTTTTTGAATTCTTTGAAAACTCTGATTTCTTTTGGAACATAAACTTTATAAAAATGCAGCAAAACCTTTTCCGCTATTTCGGAAATACTTTCATCCGTATCCTGTTGAAATAAAAATGAACGACTTCCCAGAATTTTACGACCTCTTTGCGTGACAAGATTAAAAATAACTTCCGCATCTGCTTCGATTATTTCCCAGGTGTCAATCGCTTTATCAAGCCAATACTGCGAGCGTTTACTATGTTCATTATATGACATACCGTGTTATATGTGAAACGATATGATTGCAAAATAACTGGAATGGAATTTGCCGTTCTGATAAATTTGAAAACAAAAAAGTGTCTGAAACAAGTAAAAGGGAAGGGAAAATATATGCTTGAAATCAATATGATGCACTTTTTTGAAAGCGAAGCATACCTTTTCGACTTAGCTGAAAATCTGACATTCGACGATTTGGGAACAAACCAATTTATCAAAAACTAAGAATATGCGGGAGCAATATAAATAAATGGATTGGATAAAATTTTTAGGATTATTTGCAGGTTTCTGCACGACGATTGCCGTCACGCCGCAATTATATAAAACGTGGAAAACTAAAAGTGTGGAAGACATTTCGCTAAAAATGTTTTCCGTTCTAACTCTTGGTTTAATAATGTGGACGGTTTACGGCGTATTAAAGTCCGACATTCCGATAATTATAACCAACGGAATTTCGACCACACTTAATTTGCTTATGATCTTTTTTTATTTCAAATATAAAGACAACGATTGAGTTTGCAATCATAAATACTGCTGAATCGGGAATGCCGGCAATTCGTCAGTATTCCCGATTTTTTATCTTGCAATCGCATTAAACAAAAGTGGAAATGTCGCCAATGATTGTCCGCGATATTGCGGGCGGAAACCGAATAAAATAATTTTACCTTTGCCCAATTCAACTTCGACCAACGCGGCTTTTCCGGCGATTCTTTCCTTGCCCAATGCCCAACCCGAAAGCAGAATTTCGTCGGCTTTGTCTGGATATTTGGCAATTAGTTTGACGCGGGAATCGTCCGTTGATTCAAACACGGGCGAATCTTCAAACCACGCGATTGATCGTTCGGGCATTCCTTTGGCAATCGGGTGCGAAGTGTCGAGTTCAGTCCGCAGGATCGAACCGGGAATGTAAAAATCTTTTTCCTTCCAATCTTTGGCGATATTTTTGACGGGCAGATCAAATTGTTCGATGGCAAAATCCGACGAGCGATTTAAGAAAACAAGCGTCCCGCCGTCTTCGACAAATTTCTTGAGATTTTCAACACCTTTTCCCTCAAGTCCGCCCGTGTATTCCTTCGGCATCGAGCCTTCTTTGTAGCCGTTTAAGATTGAATTCGGCGATTGGTCGGGGAAGATTACTGTTTTTGTTTCAAATGGAAAAATCCAGCTTTGTAAGTTCTTATTCGTAAGTTTTCCTGGACTTATACAAGTTGACTGAGGCGACCTGTAAGGAGAAGAATCAAACATAAATCTTGTCCAACCTTCATCTATTGAAGGAATATCAGAGTGATAAACCCAAACTTCTTTGGAAATACAACCACTTATCGTATTACGATTTTGAGAACTGGATTTGTAAGTAAATGGTTCGGTTATAGCTAAAATATCAACTCCCATTAAAAGTGAAAGATTGTGTGCTGTTACATCATAAGGAGAAATCGGATTGCCTTCGTCATCTAGCAAATTAGGGTAAGTTTGTCTTGCAAGAACCGCTTTTGCAAAACTTCCGTAAGGTTGATCCATTTTGACGACTGCAAACCGATTTTTTCCACCTTTTGAAATCTGACTTGTATAATCAACTTCTACTCCGGCTTTTTCCAAGATTAAAACTAATAAAGGAGCATTAATAGAATTTTTAAGAGCATAAGCAAAAACTTCTCCATTTCTGTGAGGTCGTGTCGCATCCTTTCCAATCTTGTAAAATCTTGTAAGCCACGATTCGCGGTTTTCGGCGGCGTGTGTCATTAAATGGAACGCACCTGTCGTCATATAGTTTGTAATATCACGCATTCCCCATTTGCCGCCTTTCCACAAGGGCGAATAATTTGCGGATTCTTGGTGGACATCAAACCCGCGTCGGCTGGTCATTTTGTCGTAGTCAACCGTGATCGGCGAAGCGAGATTTGCCGAAGCGGTTTCGGACAAAATCCGCACGCCGCCGTGATAGTGCGAATATGCTCTCGCGGGTGTCCAAGCGTCGTAGGTCGAACCCGTCGTGATGCCTTTCAAGCCGTCTTCACGCATTTGCTTGGCGACATAATTTCCGATCTCCGTGTAACCTTCGATAATTTCCTGCGGGACATTAGGTTCGACGGGATCGAGATATGGCGGGACGAAATATCTTGCACCGTTCGAGCCTTGCTGATGGATGTCGTGGACGATCTGCGGATGAAAAACATTGTGGATTTTATCAACCGTCAACTGCGTTTCAACCTGCGTGAACGCATACCAATCGCGGTTATTATCGTGTCCGACATATTTCTGATAAAGTTCGGGCGGCGAAGTTCCTTCAAAATCAGTTCCCAAAGTTTTGTCATACCAATTTTTAACAATATCAACGCCGTCAGGATTCAAACTTGGCACAATTACAATTATTGTTTCGTCCAGAATCTTTTTGATTTCTTTATCATTTGAAGAAGCCAATTTGTGAGCGATGAGCATTGAAGAAAGCGTCGAACCGACTTCGGTTGAATGGATTCCGTGAGTTATCAGAACAAAAGTTTTGCCCTTTTTGACAAGTTTTTCCGCTTTTTTGTCATTACGTTTTATAAGTCGCGGATCGGCAAGTTGATCGTTTATCTTTTTGTAGTAATCGAGTTTTTTCAAATTCTCAGGCGAAGAAATAACCGCGTAAGTAAAAGGTTTTCCTTCAGTTGTCTTGCCGATTTCCTTAAACATCACGCGATCTGACGCGGCATCGAGTTTTTGAAAATACTCGACAATTTTCGCCCAACTCGCCAATTTATAATCATCACCCGGAGTGAATCCGAGAACACTTTTTGGTTCGGGAACACTATTTTGTGAAAAAACCGAAAAGGTTAAAAGAAGGAGAATCCCGCAAAGGTGCAAAGGTGCAAAGAAAGATTTTTTTTTCATTTGTTTTGTTTATAACTCCAAAAATCGTTTTGTTTAATTTTAGAGGATTTTTAAGTCAAATGGAAAAATTTATACAGTTTATTTGCAGATAAATTCGACGGTATTGATGAAGATACGACTCTGTTAATCAAAGACAGCCGCCACGCTGTTGTTTCCGGCACGAGTGGAGTGATGTTTGTTGATGCAAAAAATCAGAAAGGTGCGATGCTCATCCATTTGTTAAAAGCAGGCGAAACATTTGATTTGAAAAAACGCAAACCATTATCAAAGGCAAAATCGGCAGCAACAAGATAAATAAAGAAAAATTCAAAGATTTTTTTCCGCTATTTCTTCGGTCGCATATTTGCCTGTAAAACTCTTTTACGCAAACGAATACTATTCGGCGTAACTTCGATCAATTCGTCATCGGCGATAAATTCCAACGCTTCTTCCAAAGTTAATTCTTTGGCGGGGACAAGCCTCATCGCTTCGTCTGTGTTGGAAGTTCGCATATTCGATAATTTTTTCTCTTTGATCGGATTGACATCGAGATCAACAGCACGGGCGTTTTCGCCGACGACCATTCCTTCATAAACCTTTGTTTGCGGGCGGATGAAGATAATTCCGCGTTCCTGTAAATTAAAAAGTGCAAAGGTTGTCGCTTCACCGACACGGTCGGAAATAAGCGAACCTGTTGGACGCGATTTCATTTCGCCACGCCAACTATCGAATTTCAGGAACATTGTGTTTAATAATCCTGTTCCTTTTGTTTCGGTTAAAAATTCGCCGCGAAAACCGATCAAACCGCGTGAAGGAATTTCGTATTCAAGCCGAACTCGTCCCGTTCCGTTATTTATCATTTTCGCCATCTGACCCTTTCGCCGTCCGAGTGCTTCGGTTACAACTCCGATAAATTCTTCGGGAACGTCAATCACGACAAGTTCGATAGGCTCAAGCGTTTCGCCTTTTTCATTTTCTTTGGTGATAACTTCGGGTTTTGAAACCTGCAATTCGTAACCTTCACGCCGCATCATTTCGATCAAAATGGCAAGTTGCAATTCGCCGCGTCCCGAAACTTTGAATTGTTCCGCTTGTTCGGTTTGCGAAACACGCAGGGCAACATTTCCCAAAACTTCTCTTTCGAGGCGTTCTTTTATTTGACGCGATGTAACAAATTTTCCGTCTTTGCCCGAAAACGGCGAAGTGTTCACGCCGAAGATCATCGAAATTGTCGGTTCATCAACATTAACAACGGGAAGCGGTTGCGGATTGTCGGATGATGTGATAGTTTCGCCGATATTGATTCCATCAAAACCCGCAAGTGCAACAATTTCGCCGACTCCGACCTCGTCAACTTTTTTTCTCTCCAAACCTTCAAAAACAAAAAGTTCACGCACACGGGTTTTTTCCAAACTGCCGTCGCGTTTTGAAATGCTGACTTCTTCATTTTTCTTAATTTCACCCGAAAAAATTCTGCCAATGGCGAGTCTGCCGATGTATTCGTTGTAATCAATATTTGTAACGAGCAATTGCAAAGAATCATCCCGAATCGCTTTCGGTGCGGGAATTGTTTCAACGATTTGGTCAAATATCGGCTTCAAATTTGTCGAATCGTCTTCCATCGAAGTTTTGGCAATTCCTTCTTTTGCAATTGCAAAAAGTATCGGAAAATCAATCTGTTCGTCGGTTGCCCCGAGGTCAATAAAAAGATCGTAAATTTCATCAACAACTTCCTCCGCACGCTGGTCGTGGCGGTCAATTTTGTTGACAACGGCAATTGCCGGAAGTTTTAACTCCAGAGCTTTTCGCAAAACAAAACGAGTCTGCGGCAAACATCCTTCCGCCGCATCAACGAGGATCAGCACGCCGTCAACCATTTTTAAAACCCGCTCGACTTCACCGCCGAAATCCGCGTGTCCGGGAGTGTCAACGATATTGATTTTGTAATCGCCGAATCGGACGGAAGTGGTTTTCGCCATAATCGTAATTCCGCGTTCCCGTTCCAAATCCATCGAATCCATTACGCGATCCGTCAATGTTTCATTATCCCGAAATGTCCCGGATTGTCTGAGCATTGCATCAACAAGCGTAGTTTTCCCGTGGTCAACGTGGGCGATAATTGCGATATTTCTTATATTCTGTGGTTCGATCATAAATTTAAAAGTTCCTTAAACAAACTTATGATAATGGGGTTTTGAAATTGAAAATGCAAATGGAAAGAAGTTTATTAACGAAAAAGTTCAACATCATTAAAAGATGTCGGGTCTTCCAAGGGTTCAAGATGGATAAAAACCGCCGAATGCGGAATTTTTTGTAATATCTTTAATTCTATTTCTTCAGCCAGATCGTGACCTTTTTTAACCGTCCATTCATCAGGCACCAATAAATGAAAATAGATAAATTTTCTTGCTCCTGATTTTCTTGTGCGAAAGGCGTGATAATCAATGCCGATTTCTGATTTGTATTTATTTAAAACTTCCGTCGCCTTTTTCGCAGAATCAACATCAATCACCGTGTCCATTAATCCTAAAACCGAACGCCGAATTAATTTATAACCCATCCAGCTGATGTTTACCGCAACGATCAGGGCAATAAACGGATCAAGAATGAACCAATCCGTTAGAGCGACAACTCCGATGGCGACAAAAATTCCAACAGAAGTCCAAACGTCCGTCATTAAATGATGTCCGTCCGCTTCCAAAACTATCGAATCATTTTCTTTGCCGACCTTTATTAAAATCTGCCCGACTATCAAATTTATTAATGCGGCAACAAACGAAATGCTCAAACCGATGCCAATATTTTCAACCGGCTGTGGCGAAAAAAGTCTTGGAACTGCCGTAACGATAATTCCAAGAGCCGCCAATGTTATTAAAGTTCCTTCGATTCCGCTTGAAAAATATTCTGCTTTATCGTGTCCAAATTCGTGATTGTCGTCGGGCGGTCTTTCGGCAATTTTTATCATCCAAACTGCCAGAATTGCCGCCGCCAAATTGATTATAGATTCGAGTGCATCAGACAAGAGACCGACCGAGTTTGTATAAAAATACACGGAAGTTTTCAGTAAAATAGTTACGATTACCGCAACAACCGAAAGCCACGCATATAAACTCAGAGGTTTTTTCTTCATTCAAATACAAGTATAAACCTCAACAAAAATTTATAAAAATCAGGTTGATTATTTACTTTAATAAATCTGAAAATAATTCAACGAGTTGGGAATAAACAGTTTTTTGAAATATCCAAAATCAGAAGTCCCGATTCGGATTTTGATAAAACCGAACGGTAAAATTCCTAATTCAAAGATAAGGATGAAAAAGGATTAATTACCGGATTATAAATCATTAAATTATTTTAAATAGAATTATAGAAGCACACCAAATTCATAAATATTTGAATATAAGTAATCGTGCAGAAATAGTTTAGACTATCAAGCGAGATGGGTAAAATAAAAGTAATCGAA
>JALZKH010000105.1 GCA_030859345.1 Acidobacteriota bacterium
TGGTTCGCGCCGATGCTATCGAACTTTTAGGTGCAGCGAAAGACGTGAAATATACCGACCTTTATTTATTGACATTGAATGACAGAAGCTATTCGGTGATTGAAAATGCGGCGGTTGCGCTGGGAGAAACGAAAAACGCGAAGGCTTACGAGGCGTTTGTAAAATTGACCAATACGCCATCGTGGAAAGGGCGGATTGCCGCCGCCGGTTTTAAAGGTCTTGCCGCGCTTGAAGATAAACGCGGTTTGGAATTTGCTCTCAAAACCGCTACGGACAAAACCCAACCGGTGAATGTTCGCGGCGCGGCTTTAGAAACTATTGCCGCCACCGGCAAAGGCGATAAACGTGCCTTTCCACTTATTTTTGACTCTTTCAAACAAGCACTTGACGCAAACAATTTCAATGGTTTGTCCAGCAGCGTGCAAGCAATTATCAAACTTGCCGACCCACGCGGACAGGAAGCCTTTGATATGCTCAAGGAAAAATTCAAAAATCAACCACAGATTTTGGGTTTTGCGATATTTCTCGAATCTCAATTTAAAGCGGTATTACCAAAATAATAGAATTTAAGGACAGCTTAGATTAAAAAACTCAAAGTTGATGCGGCAAACACTGCATCAACTTTGAGTTTTTCAGTTTTAAAAATTGGAGGCTTCAGACTTTCCCGCAACACAGGCTGAAATTGCTGCCGTTGCTCTGTTCCCAGCCTAGCGGAGTTCACAACTCAAACCTTGTGCGGAGCCTGAAGCCATATTGCGATTTTAGATTTTGGATTTTAGAGTGTCAGACTGCTCTAATAGTTAGCTAATCTTTTCTTACAAGAATCCAAAATCCAAAATCTAAAATCAAACTGGCGGAAAGGGTGGGATTCGAACCCACGGAACCCTTTTGAGGTTCACAGCATTTCCAATGCTGCCAATTCAACCGCTCTTGCACCTTTCCAAATACAGATTTTTCAATCCAAAATCCAAAATCATCAATCCAAAATCCAATGGCGGAGAGGGTGGGATTCGAACCCACGGTACCCGTCAAGGTACAACGGTTTTCGAGACCGTCCGATTCAACCACTCTCGCACCTCTCCAACAAAATAATTACGAATTACGAGATTATTTACTCTGTCAATTCGTAATTGTTAATCGTAATTCGTAATTGATTACGTTTCTCTCGAAAAAAATCCTGCATAAGTTTTCGGCAATCTTCAGCCAAAACGCCCGATGTAATTTCAATTCGATGATTCAAAGAACTTGTGTCGCAGAGCCGGAAAACGCTTTCGACCGCGCCGAATCTTTTGTCGTGTGCGCCGAAAACTAAGCGTTTGACTCGCGCATTGACGAGTGCGCCCGCGCACATCGCGCAAGGTTCAATAGTCGTATAAACGATGCTGTCAGTCAACCGATAGTTGTCGATTTTTGCGGCGGCTTCGCGCAAAACCAAAATTTCGGCGTGGGCAGTCGGGTCGTTGTTCGTGATTGTGAGATTTCCCGCAACCGCAAGAAGTTCGCCGTTTTTGTCGATTAGACACGCGCCAATCGGAATTTCACCAAAATCCCGCGCTTGGTTTGCGGCTTTAACCGCTTTTTGCATCCAAAATTCATCTGATTTTATCATTTAAAGAATTTTAGCTTAACAAAAGCGCAAACAAAAATAAGTAAAAAGTAAAAATGAAAAAATGAAACTTCTGCTAAGCCTATAAAAGGCTGACAAAATAAATCAACTAATTCTAAATTTTTGCCTTTTGCCTTTTTACTTTATTACTTCCAATTTTTCTTGCATCCAATCTCTGAAAATGTTACATCTTATTTGGAGTTGATGGAAAAATCTTCTGCTTCCGTCCATTCCTAAACGCGCTATGAAAAACGAAGTTCGATTCGACAGAGAATTAGCCGCAGAATCCACAGACGAAGAAAAAAAAACCGGAAACGGAAACTCAGACTTTTTATCGCTTGCCGAAGAAGTTCGCGCCCGCAGCGACAAGCCTAAAAACACACCGCTTTTATTGCCGCAAAAACTTGCGCCAGCCGATTTTAACACCGCGCTGGTTCATTTTTATCGCGGCGAAGTCCAACGTTCAAACGTCTGGCGCACACGGCTTGACGCAACAACAAACTGGGCGGTTATTACGGCAGGCGCGACGCTTTCATTTGTTTTCAGTTCACCCGACAATCCGCATTTTGCCATCCCGATAAATTCGATTCTGGTTTCCATCTTTTTGTTTATGGAAGCGCGGCGTTACCGTTATTACGAAGTTTGGGCAAATCGTGTGCGCGTTTTGGAAACCGGTTATTTTGCGCCAATGCTCTCGCACCGTACGATGCCGCCGGACAAAGAATGGGCGGAACATATTTCCGCCGATTTAATCACACCGCATTTTACGATTAGCGAATGGGAAGCCGTCGGCAGACGTTTGCGGAGTAATTATATATGGATTTTTGCTTTGCTTGCCTTGAGTTGGGCTTTAAAAATTTACATCCATCCATATCCGATCACGAGTGCCGATCCGAATAATTCGGCATTGGAAATATTTTTTGACCGGGCGGCAGTCGGATTAGCTCCCGGTTGGTTTGTAATCCTTGTCGGAGCGATCTTTAATGCAATGATTTTGCTGGTCGCCGTCGGAACTTTAAAACTCAAGGATGCTTCCAGCGAGGTCGAGCCGGACGAAGACATTGAATGGCATCCCGTTCAAAAGGTTTCGGATTGGGCGGAAAAAAGCCTGAAAAAACGCTCGATAAGCCGCCGTGCAAAAAAAGCCAGACAAAGAACCCGTGATGTCGTTCACAAAACCGAAGTGTAGATTTTATTTGCGAAATTTTTTTAGCAGACATTTAAGATTTTGATTTTTGAATCTCATCTGATTGTCTGTTATTTTTTTTGTGCAAAATAAATTTTTTTTAGGGAGAGAAACTTTTAATATGTCAGACAAATTACAGGAACGCGGAAAGTCTTTGGAAAATGAATATTTTCGCCGTAAAGAACAGGAAATTATCGAGAAAATGAAGTCGAAACTCGAATCGGAAGAAATGGTGGATATAAAAATGCAATGCCCGAAATGCGACGGATATCTTATGGAAACCGAATATGAAAATATAACGATAGACGTTTGCGACAAATGTTCGGGCGTTTGGCTCGACGCGGGCGAACTTGCACAAGTCATTGACAAAAATGAAGACAGCGGCTGGTTAAACAGATTTTTCGGTTAGATTTTTTGAGGTTTTAATTTTATGAAAAATAATAATGTCAGATTCATCGGCAGATTTTTACTGCTATTTTTATTGGCGGTAGTTCCGTTTTCCGCCTACGCACAAAAAGCTGAATTAAAAGCGTCAACAAAAGATTCGGGAAGAGTTTCAACTTACAAACTCGATTCAAAATTAATGAAAAGGCAGATGCCTTATCAAGTAATTTTACCCGTCGGTTACGAAAACTCAAAAGAAAAAACTTTTTATCCAACCGTTTATCTGCTTCACGGTTTGACGGGACATTACAATGATTGGGGCGGCAAAGCCGAACTCGAAAAATACACCGAGAGCTATAAATATATTTTTGTAATGCCCGAAGGTGATAACGGTTGGTATTCGGATTCGGTAACGAATACAAATGAAAAATACGAAAGTTACATCATCCAGGAATTAATTCCCGAAATCGAGAAGAAATTCCGTGCTGAAAAAGAACGCGGTGGCAGAGTTGTTGCCGGGCTTTCGATGGGCGGTTACGGCGGTATGAAATTCGGCATAAAGTATCCCGAAAAATTCGTTCTGGCAGGTTCTTTCAGCGGTGCTTTGCGGGCAGCGGAATTTGACGCAAAAGTTTTAGGCGGCTGGAAAGTTCTGGCGGATTCAATTACAGCAACTTTCGGCGAAGCCAACAGCGACACGAGAAAAGAAAATGATATTTTTAAACTCGTCCAAGCTAAATCGTCCGCACGAATAAAAGAAATGCCCTTTATTTACCTGGATTGCGGAACTGAAGACGGATTGATAAAGCAAAATATGGATTTTGCAAATCTTTTATTAGAGAAGAAAATTCCGCACGAATACCGCCAACTTCCGGGCAAACACGAATGGGCGTATTGGAACTCGCAAATCAAAGAATTTCTGGAGTTAAGCAGAAAGTTTGTAAAATAATCCAACACTAAACAGATTAAGAAAAATTTGTCCGCGAATAAACGCGAATTTACACGAAAAAAAGATAATGGTAAGTAGTAAATTGTTAATTGATTCCATTAATCATTTATCATTTACCATTTACCACTTACCACTTACCGTTTATAAAATATGCTGAATTTTGCAATCGAAACCGCACGCGAAGCCGGACAGATTCTGCTCGAAAAATTCGGGCGGAAAATTGATGTTTTTAAGAAAGGCGAGATAAATCTCGTTACGGAAGCCGATCTGGCTTCGGAAAAGTTGATTATTGAAAGGATAAAATCTTACTATCCGAAACATTCGATATTAGCGGAAGAATCGGGCGATGCGGTTTTGATTAACGGCGAAAATCGTTGGAAATGGATAATTGATCCACTCGACGGAACGACAAATTATGCTCACGGTTATCCGTGTTTTTGCGTAACGATTGCTTTGGAACACAAAGACGAAATAGTTATCGGCGTAACTTTCGATCCGACGCGTGATGAACTTTTTTCCGCTGAAAAACGAAATGGAGCAAGCCTCAACAATAAACCGATTAGAGTTTCGGAAACGGAGAATTTAAGCGATTCTTTGATTGTTACGGGGTTTCCTTACGACTTTGCTAACCGCAGTAATTTTGCCGAAAATTTTACGGAAATGCTTCTAAAATCCCGTGGAGTTCGGCGTGACGGTTCGGCGGCGATTGATATGGCTTATGTTGCCTGCGGAAGATTTGACGGATTCTGGGAAGAAGGCTTAAACCCGTGGGATGTCGCCGCCGGAGTTCTTATAATTGAAGAAGCAGGCGGACAGGTTTCATATTATGACGGTTCAAAATTCAGCATTTACGCACCGCCGATCTGTGCGAGTAACAGTTTGATTCAAAGGGAAATGCTGGGAATTTTAAACTAAATAAATTTGTAAATCATCAAACCCGACAACTTAAATAAATTCAAACTTTCACGCAAAACCGCCTTGTGCTAATCTTGTCAGGATAAAAACTTAACAACTTATTAACAGAAAAACTTAAATTATGGCTTGGTTTCGCAGAGATAAACCGAAAATAGATGAACAGCCGAAAGAGGAAGTTCAAACCGTCAAAACCGAAGGGGTTTTTGAAAAATGTCCCGAATGCGATACGGCTGTTTATAAACGCGAATTGCAGGAATCAATGCAGGTTTGCATCCATTGCGATCATCATTTTCGCATAGATGCCCGCTCGCGTTTGGATAATTTGTTCGACGACGGAAAATATGAAAAACTCGACGAAGAAGTTACATCCGCCGATCCGCTCGAATTTGTTGACACAAAACCTTACAAAGACAGAATCAAACAGGCTCAGAAAAAATCGGGTTTGCCCGAAGCAATCGTTACCGGCAAAGGGAAAGTCGGCGGACACAAAGTTTATGCGGGTGCGATGGATATGTCTTTTATCGGTGGTTCGATGGGTTCGGCAGTCGGCGAAAAGATTACGCGAATTATCGAACGTGCCGTAAAAACTCAAGGTGCAGTTGTGATTTTCTCGGCTTCGGGTGGTGCAAGAATGCAGGAAGGCACACTTTCTTTAATGCAGATGGCAAAAATTGCCGCTGCCCTCGCCCAACTTCACGATGCCAAATTGCCTTATATTTCCGTTCTAACCGATCCGACAACCGGCGGCGTAACCGCAAGTTTTGCAATGCTCGGCGATGTAAATATTGCCGAACCGAAAGCACTTATCGGTTTTGCCGGACCGCGTGTGATCGAACAAACAATTCGCCAAAAATTACCAAAAGGCTTCCAGCGTTCTGAATTTCTGCTCGAACACGGAATGGTTGATATGATCGTGGACAGACGCGAAATTCGAAATAAGATTATCCGTCTACTTGATTTTATGATGAATGAGGAAATTAATAAGTAAATTACTTTCAAGATAAAAAAAGCCGATGTTCTTTGATAGAGAGCATCGACTTTTTTTGTTATAAATCTAAATTGAAAATTAAAATCTGATTGATTTTAATTTATAACCTTTTTTCTTTAACTGCGTAATCAATCCCGTTTTGCCGTTTAAATGTGCCGCACCGACAGCAATAAAAGTCGGCTTTTCCTTGATCTGTTCTTCGATCACGGGAATCCAACTGTTGTTTCTTTTGTCCAGAAAAGTATCTTGAAAAGCAGGGTTTTCTACCATTTTGCTTTGGACAAATTCTTGCAGTTTTTCAGAATTCTGAGTTTTGTAAATATCAACCATTGATCTGAACTGGGCAACATTTGTTTCCGGGTCTTCCGCCAATTTATATAAATCTTCGGCATATTTTTCGATAGTTATGGAGTTGATCGCATCTATCTGAGTTTGAATATCTTCAAGCCCTTTTATTTCCATTTTGTTTTTTACAGCAGTTTCCATAAGGCTTTTATCATACGATCCCGGAGGTGTGCAGCCCATTGATTTCGGGCTTGTTATCACCGCTTGCTGCAAGAAAAAAGGATGACTCTGTTTGACTGCATTAAATGGTGCTCCGAGATATGTCATAAACATTTCGCTGACTTTCGCTAACTGCTCTTCGGTCAAATAATCCGCAATGGTTTTATCTCTTTTCGCAGAATTTATGGCGAGAATTCCTTTTGTCAGGTTCGGATCATCCAAATCCAATTCCAGATACATCTGTTCGGTTTTAGAAATATATTGGTCGAATTTTTCAATCGGAATCATATCGTTAGAACAAATCAGATGAATCGTTCCATATAAATATGAAGGTTTTTTCAAACCTTTACCTGTAATCTCATAAAGCAACGCTCCTTTGTCGGCTTTATTTTTCATAGTCTTTTCTGCTTTTTGCCCAAACAGAGCGATTGCGTTTATTGAAAACAGCATTGCCATTGCCAATAAACCAATTAAATTCTTTTTCATTAAATACTCCTTGTCTGAATTTTTGTTTTGAAAGTTTTGAAAGTAAGATTATTCTCACAAAAACATTGAGGGGATTTATAAATATACATCAAAAAAATGAACTTTCAAGAATCCATAAAATATCTTTTCGGTCTCGGCTACGAATTATCGGTCAAAAAATTCGGTTTAGAAAATACTTACACACTTTTAAACGCACTCGGAAATCCGCAGAAAAACTTTATAAAGGTTCAGGTTGCCGGAACGAACGGAAAAGGTTCGACCTGTAAATTTCTTGAATCAATTTTGGTTCAAGCGGGAATAAAAGTCGGTTTGAACACTTCGCCGCATCTTGTTTCTGTAACGGAAAGAATCCGCGTCAACGGCATTGATATTTTAGAAGAAAAGTTTGCCGAATATGTTACAAAAGTTCGTAAAATCAGCGAAGAATTAGTCAAATCCGGCGAGCTAAACGGAATGCCGACATTTTTTGAGCATATAACCTGCATTGCTCAGATGGTTTTTGCCGATGAAAATGTCGAAATTGCAATTTTAGAAACGGGACTCGGCGGGCGTTTTGATGCGACGACGGCGACGGAAGCGGAAATCGTGGCGATCACGCCGATTGATCTCGACCACATAAAAACACTCGGCGATACGATTGAAAAAATCGCAATAGAAAAAGCGTCGATAATTCGGGAAGGCGTGAAAGCCGTTATTGCGGAACAGAAATATGAAGCAATGCGGATTATTTTGTCGAAATGCGTCGAGAAAAAAGTTTCGCCGAATGTGGCAAACTTAGTTGAAGTTGAGAATTTAGATAATTTAGTAACATTCAAAACTAACAAAAATATTTATAGAGAAATTAAATTAGGTTTGCTCGGCAGACATCAGATTGAAAATTCTACGACAGCAATTTTATTGGCGGAAACTCTTTCAAATTTCAAATTTCAAATTTCAAATAAAGATATTGAAAACGGCTTACAAAGAGCAAAACACAAGGGACGTTTGGAATATTCCGACGATGGAATTTTATACGACGGAGCTCATAATGTTGCGGGAGCAAAAGTTTTGCGTGAATATTTATTAGAATCAAATGACAAACCTTTGATAATGATTTTCGGTGCGATGGGCGGGAAGAATTTGGATGAGATTTCAAAGATTTTATTTCCGCTTGCCGAGCAGATAATTTTCACAACACCCGAAAATCCGCGGGCGATGCCGGCAAAAGAAATCGCCGAATTTGTATCGCAGGAATTTGATAAAAATAAGATTTTTGTTATTGATGAAATCCCGCAGGCATTTGAAAAAGCAAGGGAAATTTCGGGTGAAAATAACCTTATTTTAGTTACGGGTTCGCTTTATCTGATCGGAGAAATTCAGGCATATTTAAAGAATCAAAAGGTCGAAAGGCGAAAAAAGAAAAAATAACTATTTACCAATTACCAATTACCAATTACTATTTATAAAATCTTTAGAAATTGGAGAATTTTTATAAAAATGTATAAATTAGTCGTCATCAGACACGGACAGAGCGAATGGAATAAAACGCATCGGTTTACGGGTTGGACGGATGTTGATCTGACCGAACAGGGACGCGGGGAAGCGAAAAAGGCGGGTGAAGTTTTAAAAAAAGAAGGGTTTACATTTGAACACGCCTATACATCGGTTTTAAAACGGGCGATCAAAACACTTCATATAATCTTGGAAGAAATGGATTTGATGTGGATTCCTGTCGTTAAATCTTGGCGTTTGAACGAGCGTCATTACGGCGATCTGCAGGGCTTGAATAAACAGGAAATGGCGGCAAAAGTCGGCGAAGAACAGGTGCAAATCTGGCGTAGAAGCTACGACGTTCCGCCGCCCGAACTCGCCTTTGATGACGAAAGACATTTGGAAAAACATCCGTCTTATGCAAACTTTGACGGCGGAAAATTTCCGCAGACCGAATGCTTAAAAGATACGGTTGCCAGATTTGTGCCGTATTGGGAACAGGAAATTGCCCCGAAAGTTAAAGACGGCGTAAAAATCATTATCGCCGCCCACGGAAATTCACTGCGGGCTTTAGTCAAACATCTCGACAATATTTCCGATGAGGAAATTGTTAATCTAAATATCCCGACGGGAATTCCGCTCATTTATGAATTAAATGAAGATTTAAAACCGATCAAAAGTTACTATCTCGGCGATGCGGAAGAGATCAAAAAATTACAGGAAGCCGTTGCCAATCAAGGAAAAGCCAAGTAAAAAGTAAAAAATAAAAAGTAAAAAATACGAAGTGATTTGCAAACGTAAAGTATTGTAAATGTGGACAGTAAAATAAAATATGTGAGCATCTTAATAAGCGATTTAATCCCCTTTCCCATTAAATAAACAGAGGAGAAAAAGTGAAGATGAGAAAATTAAACAGGTTAAAATCCGTAAGTTTTGCAATGGTTTTATTTTTGTTGATGTCGCTTTCGATTGATGCTTCGGCACAGATTTTCGGAAGAAATTCCAATCGAAATAATCAAAGAAATACAAACATTTCCGACAGCAAAGTTTCGCTTGGGTTAAAAGAGGCTTTGACCAAAGGTGTTATTTTTGCGGTTGATAATCTCGGTCGGGAAGACGGCTTTTATGACAATGCAAGTGTTCGGATTCCTCTGCCGAAATCTTTGCAGTCGGTTGCCAGAGTCGCACGTTTTGCAGGTTATGCAGATCGAGTTGATGCTTTTGAATTATCTTTAAATCGTGCCGCTGAAAAAGCTGTTCCGGTGGCGGTTGATGTATTCGTAGATTCAATCAGGCAAATGACTTTTACCGACGCAAAAAACATTTTATTTAGTGGACAAGATGATGCCGCTACACAATTTTTCCGACGCACGACCGAAGACAGACTTCGCGGCAAATTTCGTCCGATTGTCGAAGATTTTACGGGCGAAACGGGCGTTACACAAAGTTATAAAGCGATGATGGACAAAGCCGGATTTGTGGCGATGTTCCTCGGCGACGATGCCAAAGATTTGGACGGCTACATCACCGAAAAAGCACTCGACGGCGTTTTCTACGTGGTCGCTCAGGAAGAAAAGAAAATCCGCAAAGACCCAATCGGCAGAACAACGCAAATTTTAAGAGATGTTTTCGGAATTTTGAGATAAGAACATTTCATTTTATTAAGAATAAACAGGATATAGAATTTTCTATGTCCTGTTTTTGTTTGCTATAATTTTAAGATGGAAACTAAGCCTAACGAAGTAACATCAAAACCCAAGAAAGAAATAAAAGGAATTGTCGAACCGAAACTCGTTCGCATAATTTCCTTCATAGTCATCACACTTTCACTGGTTGCCTGCACTGTTCTTTGCATTTTAGCAATCTGGCAATTTACTCAATCCGATGCAGTTTGGCGTGCGATTGCAACATTTATTGTTGTCAGTGTGGCGACGGGAATTTTTACGTTTGTCAATGAAAAACTTGGCTAACTAATATTAAATAAAACTTTTTTACTACGAAATATACGAAAAAAGAAATACGAAATTTTACGAAAAAAGATATATGGAAAAGTGTTCTTTGTTTTGTCTTTATTTCGTGTTTTTCGTAGTTTATTCTTCCTTTGCGTTGCTGATTTTGAATTGATAAAATATCTGTTTCGCCAATAGACAAATATTTTATCCGTAAGACACAACAAAATGAGCATAAAAAACATTTCCGTTCGCGGTGCCAGACAGCACAATCTCAAAAATATAGACATAGACATTCCGCGTAATAAATTCACAGTTATCACGGGTTTAAGCGGTTCGGGAAAATCCTCGCTGGCGTTTGATACGATCTATGCCGAAGGGCAACGCCGTTATGTCGAATCGCTTTCAGCTTACGCGCGTCAATTCTTGGAGCGCATGGATAAGCCGGATGTGGACGAAGTGCGCGGCATCGCTCCGGCCATCGCTATCCGCCAGAAGAACTCGACGCGCAATCCGCGCTCGACCGTCGGCACACAGACGGAAGTTTACGATTACCTGCGCTTGCTCTACGCGCGCGTCGGCAC
>JALZKH010000122.1 GCA_030859345.1 Acidobacteriota bacterium
AAAGGGCGACAGTTCTTTGTTCTTAGAAAATTCGTGGTAGTCGGTGCTTTGACCGACTAATTTTCGGGCGAATGCCCCGTCAGCTTGCTGCGGGGTAGTCCGAAAATAACGAATTTTAATTTACTTGTTTGCATCTTTCGATTGCTTTAGTTGTATTTTCGGTAGTTAATCTAATCATTTTTTGTTACCTCAATTTTTTAAGATTTAAGTTGTTTCCAACTAACTAAAAGTATAGACAATTATCTAGTGTTTGTCAAAGTAAGAAATAGATATTTGACTATACTTTAGAAACAAATTATTCTTTAACCTGTGAAAGAAAAAACAGACAAACTTTTAAGTGTTACCGAAGCGGCTGAAAGGCTTGGCGTGATTCGTCAAAGAGTTTTTCAGCTAATCAAATCCGACAGACTTCCCGCCGTTATGGTTGGTTCGCAATACGTTATCAAAGAATCCGATTTACACCTTGTCAAAGACCGTCCGACAGGCAGACCGCCGAAAGATAAAGACTAAACCTAAATTAAGCAAACGTGAGTGCGTTATAAGCGTTAAAAGCGTTTTAAGTCCAACCGACAACCGTAAGCACCTTCCGCAATTTGTTGCCGAATGTTTTAGTCGTTGCTCCCCCGCGTGCGTGGAATTACCTTGTGCTTGGGCAATTTTTTGCCCCACCACATCTTGCTCCCCCGCGTGCGTGGAATGATTACCGACCTTTATCAGAATTCTGATAAAGGTTTAGTTGCTCCCCCGCGTGCGTGGAATGACTTATTAAACCTTTTCAGAATTCTGAAAAGGTTTGGCGGATTGTCCCGCGTGTGCATTTTTACACTTTCGGAATTGGAATTTTAGATGTAACGCCTTCGATAATTATTATTTGTTTAGTGATCGGTTTATTGCACCGTCCGCAAGTGTCGGGAATCGGTTCGCCGGTTAAATACGGTTCGCTCTTTTCATCTTGTTTTATCCAAACTTCCGCTTGTGCACACTCGCCGTTGCAAAGGCAATTCTCACTTTTTAAATTGGTTTTGCTTTCTAATTTATTCAGTCTGTTATTGATATTCATAATTTTGGTAGTATCAATTTAGTTTTAGAATTAGCAGGAAACACAAGCGTTTTTCCGCAATTCCAGCACTTTGTATTATCTCTATCCGGCATTACTTTCAAATGCGGATCATCACAGCAAGTTGCGTTGGTCCGGTTCGGTTCTTCCAGTCGTAGTAATCTGTTTTCTATGGTTTTCATAATTTATCCTTATAACTTCGCGTTTGAATTTAATTCAAAAGTAAAATTTAGTGTCGAAACTTTTTTCCCGCACTTTTTGCACGTTTCGGGACGCGGCGGATCACCGGGCAAGCAAATATGAAAGCCTTTCTCACATTCGCAGAATTCGGAATCGTTTATTTTCAATTCCGTTTCCAGTTTATTCAGTCTGTTATTGATATTCATTGTTTATTTATCCTTTTGATTTGCTTCTAAATTCTCAAGTCTTTCTAAAATGTCTGTCAGTTCAATGCCCTTATAAGCCGTTTCGAGTATGATTTGTGCCGAGCGTATTTCAGCATTCGGATTCTCACAATGCAGGTTTCTTATTAATGTTTGCCCGGCTTCACTTGTCGCTTTCTGAATTTGTCCGATGGAAGTTTCAACAAGGGAACGCCGGGCATTTCGATATTCTTTTTGAAACGCTTCATCTTCTAAATACCTGTAAATAGTCTTTTCCGAGAGTTTGCAAGCCTTTGCCGCGTCCTTTATCGAATTTGTGTTAAGTAAGGCGTTTAATGCGTTTTCCTTGTTTGTTAGTTTCGGCATAGCGATTTATTGCTGTCAAAAACGGACTGTTTTTGACATCTCTTTTAATTGTTTGTTTTTCATTTTTAATAGCTTTCCTGAATTTTCTTTGAAATATCTTTAGTAAAGCTAAGTGCGGATTCCGCACTTAGCTTTATCAAGTTCTTACGGAAAAACTTCACGCATTCGCACGGCTTTCTAAATCATTCGCACGGTGTGATTGGTTTATTTTTTGTTGTTTGGTGTTGGCTGCCAACCGTTCCGCGATCACAATGGACTCTCCAAACTTACACGGCGTAAGGCTGACAAATTCGGAGTATGCGGAATTTAAGGACTTTTCGTCCGGGTGTTTTGCTGCAACTTGTTTGGAAAGATCGTTAAACTCTCTTCGTTTCGCGTGGAGTTCTACGCTTTTAGCGAGTATTTTTTCAACTTCAGATTCAATCGTTTCACCGAGTTTTAAACGTAAACTGTCGTATGCGTTAAAAGCCGTTGCCGCGTCTTCGGAGAGAGCTTTCAATTTAGCGAGTGAAGTTTTTAAGTTTTCGGCATCGGTTACGGCTTCAAGTTCCTTTTGCGTTTCATTTTTTTTGCTTTCTAAGGCGTTGATTGAGGCTTTAAGAGTATCTAGCTTGGATTGCTCAATTTGAACGGCTTCGATCGTTGCGTTGCCGTCAATAAAGGCATTTTGCAGGGTTTCAAGTTTGTTTGAGGTTTCATCACGCATCCGCGTTAATTCAGATAAACGTGTGTTGGTGCTGTCGAGTTTTATTTTTATCTCATTTAATTTCATCATTGTTTTCTCCTTTGGCTATTGTTGGTTGTTGTCCTGACAAAGTCGCTAAAACTTCTGCATTCTTTGCCTGTTGTCCGCTTAAAGCCGTTAGAACCGATTCCGCGTCCTGTGGCGGTATTTGTGCTTGTTTTCTCCTTATTTCCGCTCTGATCTCATCATAAATGTTGCGGCTTTCCGATTCTTCGTTTGTTGTCTTATCGTTCTGTTTGTTAGTCATAATTGTTACTCCTTTGTTTTGTTTTACTCTAAAATTTCAGCTTCCAATACCCAGTCATCAATTAAAATTCCGGCTTCCTCGATCCAGTCCGCACCGGGTTCGTAACAGTCCTGATCGGGTTCGTAGGTAACGCCTTCAAACTGCGGCATTTGGCACGTTGGGCAATAAATATAAATGCCGTCCGTTATCGGTTTTCTGTCGCTGTCGCAAAATGTGCATACGTGGTTTTCATCTATAATTTTATTCATATTTTTTTATTCCTCAAAATCTACTCCAACGGCTTTAGCATAATGTTTCAGCACTTTGCCGAAGCGGTTGTTTGCCGTTTCAAGTTCTTCATACATATGCGAATGGTGAAATTCCCGAATTTGCTGTAAATGGCTGGCGTCGTCCGTGCGGGCAAAATATGAATTATTTGCAGTCTTGGTTTTTCGTATCGCCGCAAAAATAGCTTTATCAGCTAACACCTTATCAATTTCGCCTGACTTCATTTGCCGTGCCATAATTAAAGCCGCTTTGTTTAATTCGTTAATAGCGGTAACCGCTTTTTCTGTAATTGTTTTTTTGTCTTTTTTATTCATTTCATTTTCGCGTGTTCCAAGTGTTCCAAGTGTTCCACTATGGAACGGGTGGAACGGGTGGAACACTTGGAACACTTCATTTTTTCAAATTCACATAACGATTGACGCTGGTTAATGGAATTCCAAGTTCTTTAGCGATTGTTCTTTGACTTTTATCTAAAGCGGCAAGTTCTTTTACCTTTTCGATTAACTCTGATTTATCGCTTTCCGTCATTTGCTTTAAGTGTTCGCTTTCACTTCCATAACCTAAAAACTCGAATTTCAGAAAGTTGTCGGGTTTTGCGATTTGGCAGACGGCGACATTTTCCGTGTCGTAAATAATTTCCGTGTTTCGCGGTTTGATTTGTTTGAGATAACGCAGATTTTTATCCTTCGCACTTTCGCCGACGGCAAAAATATTGTCGCAAAAATTACTTAACATTTTGCTTCCCTGCAAATCGTTAACCGTTATCGGCTTTGATAAATCGCGTTTCGGCGTGTGTGCCAAAGCCATAATTGAAACGCCGTATTTCATCTTTAATTTGATAAGCTGTTTCATTAGCGGCAATGCGTCCTTTGCCCTTTCGGTTTCACTTTTCAAATATGTAATGTTGTCAACTATCAAGACCTTTGCATCGCTTGCGACAATTTCATACTCCAGCGAAAAAAACAGATAACTTTCAAAATCCGTGAAGCGTTTCGGCGTTTCGCAAAAACGATTTATTTCTATTCGCTGAAAATTTTCGTCAAAAAGAAAATGATTTGTATAAATATCGGCTTGCTCTGTCGAGTAACGCTTTTCAAATTGTTTTTCGCTCAATTCAAAATCAAAATACAGAATCTTTTGTTTTTCGGCTTCAAGTTTGAAATTATTTATTGCTTCGTTGCGGCTGATAGCATCGGCAATCTGCACGGCTAAAATAGTTTTTCCTTTGCCCGTGTCGCCGAAAAAAATACAAACTTCATTTTCAAACCAAAATTCATCAAAAAGCATTTTCGGAATCGGTTTGAGTTTCGCTTGTGCAATCCAATCATTAGCAGACTTTCGGACAAAAAGACTTGGAAAGTCGTCCTTTTCGGTGTCTAAATTGATTGTTTCGCCTTGTTTCCAAACGCCTGCGTTATCGGTCAAGATACAAAGTTTTTCGGCTATTTCATCAATACTTAAACCATTTTTCTTGTTATCTTCAAACCAATCGGAAAAGTCGTTGCCGTGTTTTTCCGGCAACGATTCATCTTGAAATAAATCAATGACTTTCAAAGATGCGATATTTTCATAAAGCATTTTACAAGCGTCATTTGCCTGTTTTAATCCGGCTTTGTCGTGGTCTTGGATAAGGCAGACGTGCGAAGATTTCAAGTATTGGTTAAATTCCGGTTTCCAGTTCTTAAAACTGGTTGCCGCAAATCCTAAGGAACGCAAATTGTCTGCGTCCTTCTCGCCTTCACAAACAAAGATGTCCGCACCTTCTTTGACGCCTTCAATTAGTTCGGGCAAGCGATAAGGCACACGCTGTGTGCCGTTTAAACTCCAAACTGTCTTTCCGTCCGCATCATAACGGCGTTGTCGAAAGTCCTTCGGCTCAAAGCGGACATTCTCATAAAGCAATTCGCCGCTTTCGTCGGTGTATGGATAGACGGCAGTTATTTTCTTTGCCTGCTTCTCTTTGTAAGGGCGTTTCTCGCTGGTTGGCTTATCTTGGTATGCTTCAAAAAACAAGTCCTGCATCGTTAAACCTAAAGCCGAAACGATGTTGCTTGTGTCGCAACCTGCAAAACAATTCAAAAGCAACTTATCTGTTTTTGGCGAAATGCTCAAAGAATTTTCCTTGTCTTGATGTGCCGGACATCTTGCCGTATAACCGTTGCCGTTTTTCTTTACATTTTCCAGAAGTGAGCAAATTTCTTGGAATTTCATTTGCTCACCTCGAACCGCCGCTTATATTCGCGTCTGTGGTTTCGCAAACTTTCAACAAATTTATGCGATAATCTAAAACATCGCGGACACGCACCGATGCCTTTGAAATAAACTGAACCATTCGGCAACTCTCGCCAACAAAACGAACAAAAGAATTGACACGCGATGTAGGAATGCTTAAAATTTGTTTGGTCAAAGTTTTTATTTAACCCGCGTTTTGCAGACGCGGTTTTTTTATTTTTCATCTTGCACCTCATTTTTTCGGTTGCCGCCGTTTGCAATAAATTGCTCAATCGCAGACGGATCATATCGGTATTGCCGCTCGCCGATTTGCACAAAAGGAATTTTCCTTTGCCGCGTCAATTCATAAATTCGGGCTGGTTTCAAATCTAAAATTTCGCTCACATCCGTAGCCTTTAGTAATTTTTCAAAACTCATTTAAATTCTCCTTAAACAAAAAAATCGGTATCGAAAGAGATTAAACTCAAACGATACCGACAATATACAAGAGAAAAGTTTGTTAATTTACAACTTTATGAGTTCTGTGTAAAAGTTGGTTTTTTGCCTCTTTTTGATTTGCGTAACGGTAAATTAATTAATTTGGCAAGCTCTTTAATTGCCTTTGATACGGCTTGAACTTCAATCGAATTGCTTCTTTCGTCTTGCTCTGCAATTTTTTCGTGGGTTAAATCTTCGTTTAGTTGCCATCTAGCTAACCAAATAAAATGCAGATATGTGCGTTTTTGCTTCGGCTTCTTCATACCATTCTTTTTAGCAAGTTTTTCACGTTCAACAAGAAAACTTTTTAGTTCTTGTTTAAAGGCTCTCGTTATTCTTTTTTCTTCGTCGGAACGAAAGCCAAACATCGGATAGTTTGAGTTAATTCTGAAAACAAAATCTCTTTCGCCCTTATGCGTGGCAATCATTGGTTGCATTTCTGTTTCGGAAGTCCAAATACGATGTTCATAAAAACTATGAGAAAAATACCACAAATTAAGCGTTTCATAAGCCCGTGCACGACACCAATCTACATTGAGATTGTGCTTTTTTGACCAATCGAAAATACTTTTCTGCAACGCTCTTATATTTTGGTTATAATTAACTTTCTTTTTTTCGTAATGTTCATACCAACTTGGATGATTCCATCTATGCTGACTTTCCAACCGTGCCATTGCTCTAATTCTGTCGTAAAATTCTAGGTTTTCAAATTCTTTCTCATAACGCTCACGTTCTAAAGCTAAACCTGCAGCTTTATATAGTCTGTATGGTTCATCCGCTAAATCGTCCAAAATTTCCGGTTTAACTTCTTTAATCGCATCAAAGAAATAATCACGGGCATGCCTTACCGAATAAGGCATTTCCACATCGTCAATGTGTTCAAATTCGCCTTTTCCTAACTTGATTTTTCTTTGTTGCATTTCCAAAACAAATATTTTCTATTATATAAATTTTCAGCAATATTTGAGTGCCTAGTGAGTGCCAACTCTGCCGAAACCAGCTAAACTCATTAAAACTATTATAAACTAAAAAGCGGTATAATGTCGAATAAATCGAAGTAAAACAAATTCAGCTAAACTCAATAAAACAAAGGCGTTAGTTTCGTAATGCGTAGGTCGTCGGTTCAAATCCGATGGATGGCTCTTTTAATTTTTCAACGACTTTACCGCAGCTTAGGGGTTGCCGGTTTTTATTAGACACTAACTTGTTACCGAAATCCGAATCTCTTCCAATATCATCGAAAACTGAAAACGATACTTGGTTATATTTACCTTTCAAAACGGAATTATTAAAACTCCATCCGCTAATTCTCAAGTAATCTGACGCTTATTTATAGTTTAGTTTTTGTTTGAAAACAAATAAACTTACAGATAGCTTCATTAAATATCAGAAATCAAACGGGAGCGATTTTGCGTTCTCGTTTTTTTTGTTTATAGTCAGTTTTTTATGAAACAAACACAAACGTCATATCCGCGTAACAAAATCAAAATTCTACTGCTCGAAAATCTCAGTAATTCGGCTGTCAAAGAGTTTGAAGATAACGGTTATACAAATATTGAAAAACTTTCAAAAGCTTTGAGCGAAGCAGATCTATGCAAGAAGATCAAAGGTGTTCACATTGTCGGGATTCGTTCGAAAACTCAGATTACCAAAAAGATTTTGGATGCGGCAGATAAATTACTTGCCATCGGTTGTTTTTGCATCGGGACAAATCAGGTTGATTTGGAAGCCGCAACAAAAAAAGGTGTGGCAGTTTTTAATGCTCCTTATTCAAATACACGCTCGGTTGCAGAATTGGTGATCGGTTTATTTGTGATGCTGATTCGCCGAATTTCTGACAAAAATATCGCTGCACATAACGGAACCTGGCTCAAAGATGCGGCGGGTTCTTACGAATTACGCGGCAAGACTCTGGGAATTGTCGGTTATGGAAACATCGGTTCGCAGGTTTCAATCTTAGCTGAAAATCTCGGTTTGAATGTAATTTATTATGATATTTTAACAAAATTGCCGCTCGGAAATGCCAGACAAATAAAGAGTTTGAAAGAGCTTTTAAAAAAATCGGACATCGTAACTCTGCACGTTCCTTCAACGCCCGAAACAAAAAATATGTTTGACGCGAAAATGCTCAAAGAACTAAAAAAAGGAGCGATTTTTGTAAATTATTCACGCGGTGATGTTGTAGATTTAGACGTTTTGAAAAAATTTATTAAAACCGAAAAAATCAGCGGTGCGGCGATTGACGTTTTCCCCGAAGAACCGAAGAGAAACGGTGATGAATTCGAAACGGTTTTGCAGAATTTGCCAAATGTGATTTTAACTCCACACATCGGCGGTTCGACTCAGGAAGCTCAAGTCAGCATTGGTTTGGATGCTGCTTCAAAACTTATTAACTATTTAGAATTAGGCACTTCGACAGGTTCGCATACTGTTCCCGAAGTAAGTCTTTCGCCGCAAAATGATACGCACCGAATCCTGCACATACACAAAAATAAACCCGGTGTTTTATCTGAAATAAACTCCGATTTATCTAAAAACGGAATCAACATCGTCGGGCAATTCTTAAAAACAAATGAAGAAATCGGCTATGTAATTTTGGATATTGACCGAAAACTTTCAAAAAAAGCGTTTGAGATTTTGAAAAATATTGACGGAACAATTAAGACACGAATGGTTTATTGATATTTCTAATATCTTTAGCAAATTTTGCAGGCAAAATATATTATACCAAAACAGACTAAAAAGGTGTGTTATGCAGAAACCCGCACGAAGTAAGGGTGTTAAGTGTTCGCACCCTTACTTCGTGCGGGTTTCTGCACTTCTAACACACATTTCTTAATGGTATTATAAAAAATATGAAAGTTATAATTCCCGGCGGAGGCGGACAGGTTGGAACGATTTTAGCGAGAGCGTTTGAAAAAGATGGTCACGAAGTGATTATTTTAAGTCGAAGTGCGAACAGTTCACGATTTAAAACGGTTCAATGGGATGCTGAAAATCTGGGCGATTGGGCGAATGAATTTGAGAATGTTGATGTTGTCATCAATCTCGCCGGACGAAGCGTAAATTGTCGTTATAATGATGAAAATCGCCGACAAATTATGGATTCGCGTGTTAATTCGACAAAAGCCGTTGGTGAAGCAATTGCAAATGCAAAGAGTCCGCCAAAATTGTGGTTACAGGCAAGCACCGCAACGATCTATGCACATCGCTACGATACTCCGAATGATGAAATCACAGGAATTATTGGCGGGAGTGATAAAGAGAATGCTCCCGATACTTGGAATTTCAGTATAGATGTTGCAAAAAACTGGGAACGCACGGCAAACGAATTTGATTTGCCGAATACAAGACTTGTTTTAATGCGTTCGGCGATGACGATGAGTCCTGATAGTGACGGAATTTTCGACGTGATGCTCGGATTAGTTCGCAAAGGTTTGGGTGGAACTGCGGGCGACGGACAGCAATATATTTCGTGGATCCACGATCAGGATTTTATTAATGCAGTTTATTTTTTGATAAATAATGAAAATCTGGAAGGAGCAGTAAATATATCTTCGCCAAATCCTTTGCCAAACAAAGAGTTTATGAAAATTTTTCGGGAAGCGTGGGGAACAAAAATAGGTGTTCCTGCAAATAAGCTGATGTTAGAAATAGGTGCGGTTTTTATGCGGACGGAAACAGAATTAATTCTAAAAAGCCGCCGTGTTGTGCCGACACGATTACTTGAATCAGGTTTTAAGTTTGAATTTCAAGATTGGGAAAATGCCGCGAAAGATTTGTGCAAAAGATGGAAGAAAGAAAACTAATTTTTAATCAGTCTTTCCGCAATCAGTTTATAGACGTGATAATTGTAAACCAAACCAATGTGAGTTCCCGTAACTTCAAAATTATTATTGGAAATTCTCGATAAACAATTTTTCCAATGAACAATTCCGTCGGATCTTGTATAAATTGCGGTTTGTCTGATTTTTTTCGGCAGACCGTTTTGCAAAGATCGAACGGCGATGCAGTCGCAATGTCCCGTAAAGCAGTTTGGATAATCGGTTTTCTTTATTTCGTCTCTGAAAATTCTACTGCGGATTCTGTCCGACATTTCCAAAACCCTCGGATGCGAACGAACTCCGCGAAATGGTGATGCCAATGTAATTACGGACTCGATCAATTCGGGATGTTGAACGGTTGCCGAACGCGATAAAACTCCGCCCAAACTATGTCCGATGAGATTTACTTTTTTGCCTGTTTTATCGGAGGCTTTTTTGATCGTTTCAATTAATTTTTCGGTAAGTGTATTAAGACAATCGGCATTCCAACCGATGTTTGAGAGATATGACTTGTAACCAATGCGGTTGAGCCACAAATGCAGTTCGTATAAATAAATGTCAGAACCTAAGAATCCGGGAACAACAATCGTTGCCGAACCGTCACCTTGCGGAACACCAAACCCAAAATAAACAGGTGACAAATGCAAAAGCGTCCAATCAACTCCAACGAGTGATTCAAACAAGATTGGCAACGCCGACTCCCGCATTTCCTTGTCGAAACCTGTTAATGCTTCAATTTCACCTTCCAGAATATCCATATGTTAAAAATGTAAAACTGAAAATGGAAAATGGAAAATTGTTATTTCTTTATTTTTCATTTTTCATTTTCCATTTTCCACTATCCATTGGCTTTAGCCGTCTTCGTTTTTTCTTCCAAATCAACTACGACCGCTTTCAAATCTGCAAAAGTTTCGTCCAGAATCTCTTTAAATTTTTCAACATCCGACATCGCTTTGGCATCCGATGAAAGTCCGAAATAAAGCGTTTGATTATAGCTGAAAATCGCACAACCCAAACCCAAACCGTAACCGACGGGAACATACGGATAATGCTTTAACATTTTCTGTCCGACCAGATAAAGGGGAATTTGCGGTCCCGGAACATTTGTTGCGACCATATTAAACGGCGGCAAGGGAGCGTTGGCGAGTTGCCCGATGACCGATTGTAAAGGTGCGGGAATCATCGAATACATCGCTCCGAGCGTTAATAAACTTTCCGCTAATTTTGTTTCCTTCATCAGAGAGGTTTTTTGATTTACGAATTTGAAACGATGCGTTAAATCTTCAATATCAAGCGGAATTTCAACCGGCAGAATCGAAATTAAATTTCCCATCGAGCCGCGTTGTTCCTTTTGCCGCAAACTTACGGGAACCATAAAACGCACAATGCGATCCGTTAAATCTACATCATAACTTTTTGCATAACGCGAAACGGCTTCGCTCAAAAGCGTCAAAACGACATCATTAACCGAACCGCCTAAGACATTTTTTATCAATCTTGCATCCGTAAATGAAAATTCACTCCAAGCCAATTTTCTCTCACCCGAACACTCGCCGTTAAAAGGCAGCATCGGTGCAGGCGTTGCAACGGCAGGTAAAACTCCCGCAATATGCGGTAATTTTTCCGCTATTTTCGGATCGGCAAGGCTCGAAGTCAGATACAGCATTCCCGCCTGCATTTCCATAAAACGATTCATTCCTTCTTCCATCGAACCCAACAAAGAATCAAAAAAAGCCCTTGTATTATCAAGTTTCGGCGATCTTATCTCTTCCTTCGGTTTCGGCGGCGGCGGTTCAGGATTTGGCGAAATGTCGAACATAATCTTTATTAAATCAACCCCGGAAATCCCGTCAACCATACAATGATGGACTTTTGCGATCATCGCCGCTTTGCCATCTTCGAGATTATTTATTACAAACAATTCCCAAAGCGGTTTATCTCTGTCCATCACATCTGTCATCTTCTCGCCCGCAATTTTTATCAAATCTTCGTGCGAAATTTTCTTTTTGGACTCTATTTCAAAAATGTGTTTCTTAATATCGAAATTTTCGGCATATTCCCAAGTCGGATGAGCAATGTTAAAAGGATCGGGGACGACTTTTTGCGTATAACGCGGAATCAAATGCAGACGGTCTTCGATATGTTTCCGCAAATCTTTGACCGAAACTTTACCTTCAAAAACGCTCGTCGAACCAATATGAAGCGGACATTCCTTCTTCTCCAAATAAAGAAATGTCGCATCCAAAGATGATAAACGGCGATTTAATTCAGGTTGTGTCATTTGTTTGTGAAACTCTTTGGTTTATTTTGCGAAAACCTTTGCGAATTTTGCGGTGAAAAAAAATCTGACTAACCGCAAAGAATGCTGAAATTTAAGACGCTAATGTTCGCAAAGTTATTCTGTCTTTTCCGTAAATTTCAAAATTTCCTCAACAGTTTTTTGTGGCATTTCTTCGGCAGGAAGATGTCCGCAATTTTTAAAAATAACGAGTTTTGAATTCTCCATTGAGGCGTTCAATTTTTTTCCGCCGGCAAGCGGTGTAACTACATCTTCCGCTCCCCAAATAATCAGCGTCGGGACTTTTATTTTACTCAATTCATCTTCAATCGGATACAAATCCCATTGTTGCTGTGCATAAACTGCGGCACGTTGCCCGTTGTTTGTTTGTAACGGCTGATAATAAGTTTTGACAACTTCTTTTGTAACTTTAGAATCATCATAAAAACTTCGTTCCAAACTCGTCCGAACTAAATTATCCGACAATAAGTAGTCGTGCTGAATTAAGTTAGGTTCTTCCGCACTCTTGGTGCAACTTTTTCCGATAAGTTGCTACATATAAAGAATTTACCAAACTTTAAGCATAAATTTCGCTAAGTCTGTAAAACTACTGTTTACAACAATTTACAAGAGGCTT